>NZ_JVVG01000054.1:0-54035 GCF_001053265.1 Carnobacterium sp. 1290_CSPC | reverse complement strand
TTTTATAATAGATGTATGGGACATGATTTTTCCTTCTTTCTGTATTCGTAGTGGTTTACATGCATTAAGGATATCATGTCCTTTTTGCGTACACAAAAATAGTGTCAATAAGATTCAATATGAATTCTCACCAACACTATTTATTATAGAACCAATAATTTAAGTCCAAAATAAGCCCAATAACAAAAATAAGACCCTATAAACACTGTTAAATCAATGCTTGTAAGGTCTTTTGTTTTTATTCCCACTCTATTGTTGCAGGTGGCTTGCTCGTAATGTCTAAGACTACGCGGTTGATGTGTGCACATTCGTTTACGATACGTTTAGAAATAGTGTCTAATACGTCGTAAGGGATGCGTGCCCATTCAGATGTCATACCGTCGATTGAGGTTACGGCACGGATACCGATTGTGTATTCGTAAGTACGCTCGTCACCCATTACCCCTACTGATTTGAAACCAGGTAGGACTGTAAAGTATTGCCAGATGTCGCCTTCTAGACCATGTTTTCTAATTTCATCACGTAAGATAAAGTCAGATTCACGAACGACTTCTAGTTTTTCAGGGGTTACTTCACCGATAATACGGATAGCTAAACCTGGTCCTGGGAATGGTTGGCGCCAAACGATCTTATCTGGCATACCAAGTTCTGTTCCTACTGCACGGACTTCATCTTTAAATAAGGTATTTAAAGGTTCGATCAATGAGAAGGTCATATCTTCTGGTAAGCCCCCAACGTTATGGTGAGACTTAATGGTTTGCGCTGTATCTGTACCTGACTCAATAACGTCAGTATATAAAGTACCTTGCGCTAAGTAATCAACGTCTTTAATTTTTTGTGCTTCGTCATCGAATACATAAACAAATTCGTTACCGATAATTTTACGTTTACTTTCTGGGTCAGATACGCCTGCTAATTTGCTTAGGAAGCGGTCTTCAGCATCTACTTTGATGATGTTTAAACCAAATTTACCACCTAGTGTTTCCATCACTTCTTCTGCTTCGTTTTTACGTAATAAACCGTGGTCTACGAAGATACAAGTTAATTGGTCACCAATGGCTTTTTGTAATAATACACCAACAACAGATGAGTCTACCCCACCAGAAAGGCCAAGCAATACTTTACCATCGCCCACTAATTCACGAATTTCTTGGATTTTAATATCGATGAATTTTTCCATCGTCCATGATCCTTGCGCACCACAAATGTCGAAGACGAAGTTACGTAACATGTCGTTACCGTGAACTGATGCCCGTACTTCTGGGTGGAATTGGAAACCGTAGAATTGTTTTTCTGTGTTTTCAAAGGCTGCTACTGGACTATGTTCACCGCGTGCAGTGACTTCAAAGCCTTCGGGAATTTCTTCAATACGGTCAGAATGGCTCATTAACACTAATTCTTCTGCTTCTAACCCTTTAAAAATGGCTGAATCTGCCTTGTCGATGAATAATGGTTGTTGACCGTATTCACGTTTGTCAGAGCGGGCAACTACCCCACCATTTTTGAATGTCATTAATTGCATACCATAGCAAATCCCTAAAACTGGGATACCTAAATCAAATACGGCTTCATCGATTGAAAAAGCACCGTCTGCATACACTGACATTGGACCACCAGATAAGATGATTCCTTTAACATTACCTTTCGCCATGATTTCGTCAGCAGTTAGTTTATGTGATAGTAGTTCTGAATAAACGCCTAGCTCACGAATACGACGGGTAATCAATTGGTTATATTGACTACCGTAATCAAGTACAATGATTTTTTCAATATCTTGCATTGATTGTTGGACACTCATGTTTTCACTTCCTTTTTCGAATTTCATCTTTATTCTAGCATTTAATATTTGTGATTACTAGGGATTTATCAAGGTTAATAAAATATTGTTCGGAATCTACTCGTACAACCTTTAATAATTTGCTAAATTTACATTTAATTCGTTTTCAAAGTTGTTGGCACCTGTAAATATTGTATATAATAGAACAGAATAGGAGTGAAAGTATGAAAAAAGCGACTGGTAAAGCCAACGGGAAAATCATTATTATTGGTGAACATGCCGTGGTTCATGGGTATCCATCTGTAGCCCTACCCTTTCATGCGGTAGAAATGACAGTCACCATCGAACAGATTCAAACCAATGCTTATTTGGTGAGTGACTTATATGAAGGACCACTCCACCAAGCACCATCTGATTTACAGAACTTGCTAGCTGTTTATGACCAATTGCGGGCCGATTTAATGGCCCAGACCCAGAGTCACTGGCTGATTAATATCCACTCATCTATACCCGCTGAGCGTGGTATGGGTTCTTCAGCAGCTATGGCAACAGCTTTGGTCCGCGCTTTCTACAATTACTATGACCTTCCCCTTACAGAAGACCAACTATTAAAATACGTAGACTTATCCGAAAAAATTAGTCATGGCAATCCGTCTGGTTTGGATGCACGTGTGGCTGGCCTTGGCGTTCCTTTGATTTATCAAAAAAATCAACCAATGACTATCGTACATTTCGACACCCCTTATTGGTTGGTGGTTGCGGATACTGGCATTCACGGCAATACCAAAAATGCGGTAGCTGATGTGGATGCTGGTTTAAATTCAGCTTTTATTACCCGTCGTCAAGCAGTTGAAAGTAATTTACGTCAGCTTGGTGAGGCGGCGAATCAATTTATTGATTTAGTTGAATTAAATTCTGATAAAATGGCCAATGACCAGTGGTTTACTGCTATTTGTCGCACATTTAAGGATGCCCACCAGCACTTGCGGGCTTTACAGGTATCCAGCCCTGAACTTGAGGCGGGCGTTTCTTTTGCGGAAGCGAATGGGGCCGGCGCAGCCAAGCTAACTGGTGGTGGACGTGGTGGTTGCTATTTCGCCTTGTGCGACAGTAAGGACAAGGCTACCCTTTTGGCTAAAGCTTTAAAAACAGAAAATATGGCGGTGGCGAGCTGGGTGGTGCCTTTTAAATCATCACCTATAGATGATAATGCCGGCGAATAGTGGGCGTAATCTGCAGAAATCAGTTATAATAAGGGAAAGAAAATTTTTTGAGGGAGAATCGAGATGTCAGTTTTTCAAGGCGCTTACCGGGCGCACACCAATATTGCATTAATTAAATATTGGGGTAAGGCGAATAAGGACCTATTTATCCCCACTACATCTAGTTTGTCGCTCACTTTAGACGCCTTGTATACAGACACGCGCGTGACTTTTTCGAGCGACTTTGACGTGGATGTTTTTTATTTAAACAATCAATTAGGTAATGAAGCGGATACGACGAAAATTAGCAAGTTTTTAGATATGTTTAGAGCAGAAGCTGGCGTGGACTTGCGGGCTAAAGTAGAAAGCGTCAATCATGTGCCCACTGCGGCAGGCTTGGCTTCTTCTTCGTCGGCATTTTCGGCCCTAGCGGCGGCTACTAGACAGGCTTTAAAGTTAGAAGATCAAATTTCTGACCAGGCACTATCGACATTTGCGCGACGGGGATCTGGATCAGCAACACGGTCCATTTTCGGTGGCTTTGTTGAATGGCAAAAAGGGACCACCAATGAAAACTCTATGGCAGTTAAAATTGACGACGCCACTTGGGATGTGGGCATGGTCATTATGGCCATTAATACCGCTGAGAAACGGGTGTCTTCTCGTGAAGGGATGGCCCACACCTTGCGGACGTCGCCTTTCTACCCTGAATGGGTCCGGCAAAATATGATTGATTTAGAGCGAATTAAAGCGGCCATTACCAAGCACGATTTCCAATTGATGGGTGAAATCGCTGAAGCCAATGCCATGCGGATGCATGCAACAACTATGGCTTCTGATCCTTCTTTCACCTATTTTGAACCTGATACCATTAAAGCCATTCAAGCAGTCCAAGATATACGCGCGACTGGCGTTTTGGCTTACTATACAATTGACGCTGGGCCAAACGTGAAAGTTTTATGTAAAGCGAGCCAGATGGACGAGGTGGAAGCCTTTTTTGCAGAACGATTTAAAGGTATGAACTTTATCCAAACGACTGCTGGACCGGGGATTAAACCCTTAGATAGATGGGAGTATGACGATGGCGCAATCTTATAATGATAGCACGATAATCCATACGAATAACGATACAGATGCCATCAAGGTGGCCGTGCCGGGGAAATTATTCCTTGCGGGCGAATATGCAGTGGTGAGTTCTGGTCAAGCTGCCTTATTAACCACAGTTGACGCCTTCTTGCACCTCACTTTAGAGGTAAATTCTGGGCAGAATGGCTACTTAATCACCAACCAGGCTGATCATCCAATTGCTTGGACCTACGACGTCAATGGCCAAGTTGTTTCTAACGACCCAGAAGCTGGCGAATTCCCATTAATTTGGCAAGCTATGCAAACTGTAATAGCATATGCTGAAGCAGTCGGCATGAAATCGGCAGCGACACCAGATTACTTTGATTTGAAAATTCAGTCTGACTTGGACGCGGCTGACGGGACTAAATATGGTTTAGGATCATCTGGTGCCATCTCAGTAGCTGTCGTTTCAGCCTTATTGAAATTCTACAAATTAGACCAAGATATTACGGAATCGCAGTGGGTCTACCGGGTCTTTAAATTAGTTGCCATCGCGCAAGCACAATTGGGCATGGTAGGGTCACTTGGAGATGTTGCAGCCAGCACCCAAACTGGTGTCATCTACTACCAAAACTTCGACCGTTCCTGGTTTGACCAACAAGCCAAATCGACCGGGCAAGAAATTCATGCCTTAACCGAAGAATTTTGGCCGGAATTGATGATTGAACAATTACCGATTGATCCAGACTGGACCTTATCGTTAGTTTGGTCTAAAGAAAAAGCATCGACTGAAGACTTATTAAAAATGATGGCCCACCATATTTCTGAACGAGAACTAGAAGAAGTCATGGCCAGTTTTAAACAATTGGCCAAACGCCAAGTTTTAATGGCTAAGGCAGCCATCCAAATGAATGAATGGTCTTTATTCAAATCAGCGATTAAAGATAATTTCGACAATATTTTAACCTATACCCAAACATTGAATAAGCCTTATTTGACCAAGTCCTTTAAGAAAGCATTGAAGTTAGTCACATCAGAAAAAACCGTCGCCAAAATTTCTGGTGCGGGGGCTGGAGACTGTGCCTACGCGATTTCTAGTCACGCTGATGAGGCCAAAGCCATCCAAGGCTTATGGCGAGAAAATGACCTAGTCGTGCTCCCCTTCGCTTTCTGGCAAAGAAATGAACAGGAGAGATAGTATGAACCGTAAAGATGCCCACGTGCACAATGCTGAAATGCAATACCAAACAGCGCCAACTGATTTTGAATCTGTTCGCTTTGTCCACCCATCCCTATCCCACCAAGAATTCAATAATATCGACTTGTCGACCACTTTGTTTAAACAACAGTTTGACCGCCCTTTCTATATTAATGCCATGACTGGTGGGTCTGAATGGACCAAGAAAATTAATGGTATGTTCGCTGAAGTTGCTCGTGAATGTCATTTACCAATGGCTTCAGGATCCGTTTCTGCAGCATTAAAAGACCCTTCTGTAGCGGATTCTTTTACCATTATTCGTGACCTGAATCCCAATGGTTTCTTGATGGCCAATGTCGGCGCTGATAAGACCTTAGAGGATGCCAAAAGAGCAGTCGATTTATTAGACGCTGATGCCCTACAAATTCACTTGAATACGGCTCAAGAAATTGTCATGCCTGAAGGCGACCGTGATTTCAGAAAACTAGAAGATAATATTGTGGCTATCGTTGAAAACGTAGATCGGCCAGTAATGGTTAAGGAAGTTGGCTTTGGTATGTCTTACCAAACCATGCACCATCTACAAAGTTTAGGCGTTAATACCATCGATGTCTCAGGTACAGGTGGAACGAATTTCGCCAAAATCGAAAACGCTCGCCGTGAACTTCAAGAGTTCTCATACATGGCTGACTGGGGTCAATCAACCGTTATTTCATTATTAGAAGCACAACCTTTGATGAGCCAGACCACCATCATTGCTTCTGGTGGGATTAAAGACCCAATGCAAATGATGAAGGCCCTTGCCTTAGGCGCATCTGCCGTTGGCATGTCAGGTCAATTCCTACATTCGGTCCTTGGTGAAGGCGTAGACGCTACGATTGAAATGGTCAAGTCTTACGACGAACAATTACGCTTGTTGATGATGGTATTAGACTGCCAAGACCTGAACGAACTACGTAACACAGACTTGATGATCACCGGCAAACCAGCCGAATGGTCAAGACTCCGCCGAATCAATATCGAGTATTTCGCATCAAGAAGCCAGAATTAAGAGGAAGGTGCGACACAAACCGTTCAGAAATGAACGTTGAAAGATTAGCGCAGTAGATGATGCAATCAGCTATAAGCTAATCTGAAACGCAGTCATTTCTGGTTTGTGGAGCCCGATTGTAAGGATGTGAAAAATGTCGTTTAGACTCGTAACAGTGGAAGAAATAAATGTAGTGATGGTACATCAAGCAACTTATTTCTGAAGTGGCACGAGTCTGACATTTTGAACTCGACTACAAGGTGCGACACAAACCGTTCAGAAATGAACGTTGGAAGATTAGCGCAGTAGATGATGCAGTCAGCTATAATCTAATCTGAAACGCAGTCATTTCTGGTTTGTGGAGCCCGATTATCAGGATGTAAAAAATGTCGTTTAGACTCGTAACAGTGGAAGAAATAAATGTAGTGATGGTACATCACGCAACTTATTTCTGAAGTGGCACGAGTCTGACATTTTGAGCTCGACTACAAGGTGCGACACAAACCGTTCAGAAATGAACGTTGAAAGATTAGAGCAGTCATTTCTGGTTTGTGGAACCCGATTATCAGGATGTGAGACCAAAATTCTTTAGTCTGACATTTTGAACTCGACTATGAGATACGACACAAACCGTTTATCAAGGTGCGAAACAAATATCATCTTAACTTAAATATTTACCAAAAAGTGCCCACTCAACATGAATAAGGCACTTTTTTGCATGTATATTTTTATTAGGACAACCATATTTTTATATCATGTAATCCAAAAACAGCGAGACATTCATCTTTTTGACAAATGTCCCGCTATTTTTTTAATATGCTTGAGCTGATACAACTGTTGGTGATCCGCCACCAAAAATTGCTTCAATATTCTCTAATGAGGTAATCACGACCTTACTTTCTGGTCTGTTCTCAACCAGTGAGATCGCTGCTTCGACTTTCGGCAACATTGACCCAGGTGCGAATTGTTCTTCCGCTATCCACCCCTTCAATTGTTCGACAGTCACCTCTTCTAATTTCTCTTGGTTTGGCTTGTTATAGTTGACGAATACATTGTCCACGCCAGTCAACATGATCAAGTAATCTGCTTCCACTAATTCCGCCAATTTGGCAGAGGCGAAGTCCTTATCGATGACCGCTTCAACACCCTTGTAACCAAATTCTACCGCCTCGACTGGAATGCCGCCCCCACCAGCTGAGATGGTGATGAAATCTTGGTCGATTAAGGTCTTGATAATTGGGTATTCAACGATTGTTTGTGGTTTCGGCGATGGGACCACTTTTCGGTAGCCTCGACCCGCATCTTCCACGTATACATCTCCATTTTTTTCAGATAATCGTTCAGCTTCCGCTTTTGCCAAAAAGGGGCCAACTGGTTTTGTTGGCTCTTCAAATGCCGGATCAGCCGGATCTACCACCACTTGCGTGATTAGGGTCGCTACCTTTTTATCCAATCCTTCCTTAGCTAAAGCCTCATTCAACATATTTTGTAGCCAGTAACCAATGCTACCTTGCGTCATCCCTACCAAGGCATCCAATGGTAAAATCGGATTTTCAGCCGACTCAGCAGCTTCTTGTTGTAACATTAAATTCCCTACCTGCGGGCCATTTCCGTGACTAATAATCACTTGGTGACCTTGTTTCACCAATTCAATTAATCGGTCACTAGTATGGCGAAGTGCTGCAATCTGCCCTTCTGCAGTAGGATCATCTGATAATATCGCATTTCCGCCTAAAGCGACGACAATTTTTTTACCCATAATTTCCTCCATTAATTTGCTTTTAAATATTCTTCTAAAAAGACTTGGACACCAAGCAAAATATCATTGCCTGACGTAGCACCATATTGTTGAATCTGCATAATGACACCATGTACAAGGTTTATATCATTTGCCAAAACTGCATCAAAAAAATGGGACCATGAGTAATTAAGATGTCCTGCAAATAAAACCTTGTAATATGTTTCAGAAACCAAAGTCGTCGACCGTTGTTCAAGGCCCAGCTGAATAGCTGGCATAACTAGGTAATCATCTCGCCCAGTGATCAAAGTCATCATTATATAACCTTGCAAAAAGTCATCACCACTTGGGGTTAAACCAATACCGGCACCAATTAAAGACTGAGCCACTTTATTGTCCCATTCTTCTAACAAATCCCTGTAACGCCCCGCCAAATCATTGTTTGACGAGAAACCAGACTCTTGCCAAATATCCGCTTGTGCCAATGCAGTGAAAATATCAGCCTCAATAAAATCAGCCACTGAAAGTTTTGGCAGTTTGGTCCCTACAATGGCGACTCGTTCCATGCAAATTTGCACAGGATTTGGTCGACTATACAAGGTCCAAGTCATGGTCAATTGATCATCGCCTATGCTAGCCGCTTGAATTTTCACTTGTTGGCCAATTTCAATAGTATTTTTCATGTCCTGAAGCAAATGATTAGGAACTACCACACCAAAGGCCGATAAATTATCCGCACCCGTCCCGACATACAATAATTGGCCTTGGATAATCAAGTTAAACCCATGTTCAAAAATACTGTCTACTTTACCGTTTAAACGCTCTTTACTGAACAACAGCTTAGTGAGATAATCGCTCACCAAGTAATTTGATGAGCGATTATCCTTTTGCTTATTTAAATTCATGTGCATTACTTAATTTTCGTCTACATGTATGCCCATTGATGCGGCATATGCGACTAAAGCTTTCTCAAAAGCGGCTAATGGTGCGCGCACGGTACCAGCACCAATTTGGCCAACACCAGCTTCTTTATGGGCGATACCTGTGTTGATGATTGGAGTAATCCCTGTTTCAACAACTTTTCGGATATCGATACCAAGGGTTGCTCCCTTGAAGTCCCAGTTTGGAATGGCCCAGTTTGGATTATTAGTAATAGAAATCTGTTGCATTTCTTCAGAAATGCTTTGGGCATCATCTAGACCGTTTAACCCAACAAAGCGGGTTACACCAGGTGCTGCAATCATCGCCATACCACCAACACCCACTGTTTCAGTGATGGCAGAGTCTCCAATATCTGGGTTGGCTTGTTCAGCTGAATACCCTGTGAAATACAAACCGTTTGGTGTATTGACTGGTCCATTGAACCATTCGTCACCAAGAGCTGCAATCCGGATACCGAAGTTTTCACCGTTACGGGCCATTGTCGTAACAACTGTCCCCTCTTGGATTTTACGGGCATAGTCAACCATGGCTTTTCCTGTCGCCATCATGATGTTTAGGAAGAATTGGTCTGTATCCGCTAAGAATTGGATCACATCGGCCTTTTCTTTTTCCGGTGCATCAAGGGTAATAATGGAAGGTGTGATTTCTTTCAAGAATACCAATGAAGCCGCGATATTACGTTGATGGAATTCATCTCCCATACCAATTGCGCGAGCAATCATTACATTCAAGTTCAAACCTTCTTCATGGGTACGTAAGGCTTGGCCTAAAATTGGCCCTAAAACGTCACGCATCCAACGCAAACGGTCGATAACCGTTGGTGAATTAGCACCAAAACGTAATACCTCACCAATTCCTTCATTCATTATGCAGTAACCAGTTGTCCCGTCTGCCTTGTTTTCAACAATGAAAACTGGGAAATTAGCTGAAGTAATCCCACCCATTGGCCCAACTGCACCTACATGGTGACAAGGAATAAAGGTTACTTCACCATCTTCAAGTTGACGCATTGCATCGTCTTCGTCACTCGCCCATTCTTCAAATAACATGGCACCAATTACTGATCCCTTCATCGGACCCGTCATGTTTTCAAATTTGATTGGTGGTCCAGCATGCAGAATGATTTTTTCATCAGTATTCAATTCTGGAATCACTTCTTTAGCCAATTTAGCATCCACTAAGAATGGTTGTGAATTTTGTAAACGTTCGATGACCTTATCATTTGAAGCGTTGATTTCATCTTCGCGTTTTTCTAATTCGTTTAAAATCCGGATTAATTGCTTGTTACCGCCGGCCAGCGGGCGCCAAGCAAATTGTAAGGCTTCTCCGCCGAAGGCAATTACTGGTTCCGTAAAGCTTTCGATCCCAATGTTAATGACACGAGGTGGATTGTTGAATAATTCAACCACTTTTTCGCTAGCATCAGGGACCGCAACTTTTTTACCCGCATAATCTACAAATTTCTTGTCTGCGATGTTTAATTCATGGCCCATTAATTTTAAAGCTAAACGAATGGCACGGGCGTTTGAAGATTCGACAATGACCCCAGCATCTTCTAACTTCGATACTGCATCCGCATAGTTTTGTGGGTCATGCTCAGTACCAACTACAGACCCGATCACATATAAATCACGGCCATTAGCTTTGGCATCCCTCAAAGCTTCCTTGATAGACGGGGCTAAAACACCGGCCATATCAGCGTGGGACCCGTAACCAAGCACTACATCAAGTAAGATGATTCCTGTTGTTTCGTCTTGTAAAACTTCTTGGAGTTTTTTCACCCGAACTTCTGGATCAATCATCGGATGCGGTTTTCCTTGAGTGTACACATCGTCACCAAGGTCCATTACTTGGAAACCTTGCGTATTCAAAATATACCCTTCTTGACCTTTGACATTGTCTAAGCCTAAAGCGTCAGAAATTAACGTCGCTGCTTCACTGGCTAATGTCCCACCAGAGTACAAGCCTTTAACCGTTTTGCCTTCTGCTAATGGTTGACTCACTTCAAATTCAATTGGGTCATTATAATTAGCCTTGATCTCGTCGCCGTTGGCTAAATCAACTGACATTTTCGCTGCTTCTTCTAAAGTGTAAGCTAAGGCTACATTGCCCACGTGTTCAGTCGGTTTTTCACCTAGGAAAATAGCTACCACTGGCTTAGATAGCGACTGCAAGACTTGCATGACTTGGTCACGAACTTCTTTTGCAGGTGGCTTAGAAATCACCAGAATCACATCTGTCGGATCGTGGATTTCTAAGGCTGCAATCGCATCTAACATGGTTGTCGCTTGAACTTTTTCATTTAAGTCACGGCCACCTGTTCCGATAGCGTGGACAACCCCGCCACCTAACCGGTCGATAATAGTTGTTGCTTCTTGAATACCTGTCCCAGAAGCGGCTACAATCCCGATGTTGCCAGGATTGGTCACATTAGTAAAGGCTAACGGTACGCTAGAAATAACCCCTGTACCACAGTCTGGTCCCATTAATAGTAAGCCATTTTCATGGGCTTTATTTTTCAACCGTACTTCGTCTTCTAGGGATACATTGTCTGAAAATGAGAAGACATGTAGTCCTGAATCTAAGGCTTTTTCGATTTCGTCGGCTGCATATGTACCAGGGATGGATACCAAGGCCAAGTTGGCATCCGGCATAGTGTCTAGGGCGTCTTTCCAGTTATTCACGCTAGAAAGGCCAGATTCGTCCTTCTTCCCGGATAAATCACTAAGGAAACGGTCGATTTCAGCGATAACTTTCTCCATGACGCTTTCATCATCTGCTTCCACCACAATGGCCATATCGTTGGCACCTGCAGCTTCCACCTCGTCTGTGTAAAGACCGGCAGATTTTAGGATATCCTTATTGGCGTCTGATGCCATCATAATTTGTCCTTGCGAAACACCTTCAATGTCATTAACTGAATTCGTTAGTAACATCAAGTTAATTGAGTCTTGATAATTATTTTTTTGAATGACTGTATGTAACATAATGAAGCCTCCCTTTGTATTGATTATAACCGCTTTCAGGTCCGTGAAATATGCCCAAACTTCATAAAACGGTTCAAACATTTGTCTATTTTAGATAAAATCGTCACGAATCTGCCAAATTTTCCACATCTTACTTTATAATTAAGGCAAGAGAATTTAATTCAATGAAGGAATGATGACATGTCCACCTACCAAAGCTTGGATGTTTTGATTCAAGATGACCCTAATTTACCTATCTATGGAACATTATACCAAACTTATACCAGCCAGAAATCTCAAGCGCCGACGATTTTTTACTTGCATGGTGGTGGTTTGATTTTTGGTGACCGCAAAGATTTACCACACCAATATATCGACCAGTTGACGGTGGCTGGCTACAACCTCTTTTCTGTCGACTACCCCCTAGCCCCCGAAAGTAAATTGCCGGAAATTTTGGCGTCCATCGCAGTTTCAATCGATTGGTTTCTTGACCACGCTGTCGATACCCTCGATTTGAAAAATGACCACTACATACTAATGGGCCGGTCAGCGGGTGCCTACTTAGCCCTGTATCAAGCGGTGCACCACCAAGTGCCAGCCAAGGGGGCCATCGCTTTCTATGGTTATTTCAACCTCAACGAAGCAGCCTTTAGTGTCCCAAGCAGACATTTCCTGACCTATCCCAAGGTAACAGCCAATCAAATGATCCGTTTAACTTCAGAACAACCGATAGTTGAGGGTTCAATGAATGACCGATATCCAATCTATATCGGTGCCCGGCAATCGGGCACATGGCAAGACTTATTCCTAGCCGGCAAAGGCGATGCCAAAGGGTATTCTATTGAAAAAAATGATTTGAAAAATTTGCCGGCCACATTTATCACCGCTGCCTCAGGTGATCCAGATGTCCCGGTCCGCCAATCCAAACTCTTGCACAAAGCCGCCCCAAATAGTCACTTACATATTGTCGACAGCGACCTGCATGACTTTGACCGGACCGAAATCGATGGCATCGGGATGGCAACCTACCAGGAATTATTAACCTGGTTAAATACGCTTTTTGGCTAATCTGGCCAATTCAAAGCCCACAGTCTAGTAGCTTTCGCTATTGAAAATCTAAAGTAGTTCTCATAAGATGGTTATTATGAGCGCTTGCTTGCAAAATGAATCGGGAGGAAACAACATGCAGATTGACTTTTTCTTAACTTTACAAAAAGTTGCGGTTTTATTTTTGTTAATTGTCATTGGTTTTGTCGCTGGAAAAACCAAACTGATTTCTGAATCGGGTCAAAAAGATATCACCCAATTAGTTTTATATATTACGATGCCAGCTACTATCTTTACGGCCATGCAACTTGAAATGAACCAAGAACGGTTAAACACGGCGCTAGCCATTTTAGCCATTATGGTCTTCTGTTATACCGTCATGTTTACAGTTGGTCTCTTAGTTTCAAGAAAATTACCACTATCGGACGGTCGAAAGGACATTTTCCAAACAGCTTTATTACTATCTAATACTTCATTTATGGGCTATCCTATTATCCAAAGCCTACTCGGTGAAGAAGCCTTATTCTATGCCGCGGTTGGGGCTGGTTTTATTTTTGAAGTGGTGTCTTGGTCATTAGGTGTCTATTTAATTTCCCGCAATTCACCAACAACTGCTACCATTAATATCCGAAAAATCATCCTTTCACCAGGAATCTTGTCCATTATTGTTGGGTTGATCTTTTTCATTGGCCAATGGTCAGTGCCAGAACCTGTTAATTCAGTGATTAATACCATGGCACCAGCCACCTCGCCTTTAGCCATGATTGTAATTGGGTTAATGCTATCTCGTTCAAACATCAAAGAAGCCTTCCAAAACCCGATTTTATATCTAGCCGCTGGGGTAAAATTATTAGTGGTCCCTATCATCATTACCGTGATTTTAAAGGCATTCGGTGTATCCGGCCCCCAATTAGTCATCCCAGTCATGATGATTTCCATGCCAACAGCTTCATACGTTGCCATGTTCTCATCTAATTACGGCAACGACGGCAAATTTGCCAGCCAAATCGTCTTCTTGTCGTCCTTACTATCCATGATCACTATTCCATTAGTAACCCTATTATTTTAAATCACACAATATCAGCATCTTAATCAATAATGGTTAAGATGTTTTTTATAGGTTGAAAAAGACTCCTAGCTGACCTCCAAACACCTTTTTTAACGGTAATTTGTCCCTATATGCAAGCTCATATTGTATTTTTAAGATATTAAACAACCATGATATTGATTGTAATTTTTTGGTAAATATATTAATATTAGATGAAATTTTGAAAAGGAAGTGATTATATGGAGAAAGAGAAAAAGGGTCTAAGTATGACGACACAAATTGTCATCGCCCTCGTATTGGGTATCGCTTTTGGGTACTTTTTCAAGGATTATGTAGGTTACATTGATTTTCTTGGACAAATTTTCCTACGGTTAATTCAAATGGGTATCGTCTTCCTTATTTTAGGGCAAATTGTTGAAGCAATTGGGAGCCTAGAAATTAAGCAATTAGGGACGATTGGTCTACGTACCATCATCATTTTTATGGTTTCTTCCCTATTAGCATCAGCTTGGGGTGTTCTATTCGGTCTGATATTTAAACCAGGTAGTGGTATTAGCGATACTGTCTCAACTAGTGTCGACATCGAAGCCACGCAAACCCCGTTTTCAGAAGTCATTATCAACTTCTTCCCGCAAAATATTGTAGACGCCATGGCCAACGGGGCTATCGTCCAAATCATTTCATTTGCCATCTTCTTTGGTATCGCCTTAAGCATTCGCGCTTCAGTCAGCGAACCAAAATTCCTACCCGTCTTAGTTGACTTTAACACCATCATCTTGCAGATGATCCGCTTAGTCATGGGTTTTGCACCCATTGGGATCTTTGCCCTTATCGCCTCAGCCATTGCTGAATACGGGATTGCCCTTATTTTACCCCTAGTTTCCTATCTACTCGTATACTCAGGCGCCACACTCTTATTCCTACTTGCCTGGTTACTCATCGTTAGCCTTTACTTACGCGTCTCAATAATTGCCCTTGTGAAAAAGATGTCTCGGATGTCCATTATAGCACTCGCGACTACATCGTCAGCCATCACCTTGCCAACAGCCATTGAAGATTCTGAAGAAAGATTAGGGATCAAACGTGAAGTATCACGTTTAGTTTTACCACTCGGTATGTCCTTAAACAGTAATGGATCTGCTATGTTCATGTCCATTACCATCATTACCGTCGCCCAAATTTATGGCGTTCAGTACGGATTGAGCAATTACGTTTTCATTATTTTCCTAGCCACGCTGGCTTCACTTGCAAATGCCGTTGTCCCTGGCGGTGGTTTGGTTTCACTTTCCATTGTGATTCCGCAAATGGGCCTGCCAATTGAAAGTATCGCCATATTCGCTGCTGTCGAATGGTTCACTGGTATGATCCGCACTATTTTAAATGTCAATTCCGATGTCTTTTCTGGACTGATCGTAGCCAAAAGTGTGGATGCCATTGATCGTGAAAAATTGAATAGTACGCACATTTAGCAATAAGACATTTATTTGGTACCATTTATGAACCAGTTAATTTTTATATAGTAAGCAATTTTAGATTGGAGTAATTCTTATGAACAAGTTTAAATTATCTTTAACAGTGCAGATTATTATCGCTGTCGTCGCGGGTATCGCCTTTGGTACCATTGTCGGAGAATGGGCGGGCAACCTGAAATTTATCGGGGATATTTTCATCCGCTTAATTCAAATGTCTGTTGTCCTACTAGTGATGACCTCAGTTATTTCAGCAATCGGTGAAATGGCCCGTAACAATGAGGAAAATCAATTGGGCCTTAAAGTCGGCGCCATGACCTTCTTTTGGATCATCTTCGCCACCCTAATCTCTTCAGGGCTCGGTTTCTTACTAGCAACCATCGTACGCCCAGGCGAAGGCATGCAGATTACTGAGGCCTTTGTCGTTGAAGAAACAACTTCCCTAGGCTTTCAAGAAACCATTACCAATTTCGTTTCAACCAACATCTTCAGTTCCATGGCTGCTGGTGAAATGATTCCTATTATCGTCTTCTCTGTCCTATTTGGTATCGGTCTAAACCAATGGATCAAAAAATCTGGTGATACTACCGTCCTTGAAATCATCAAACACACCAACAACATCACCTTGAACGTGATCCAAACAATCATGAAAATCGCCCCAATCGGTATTTTCGCCCTATTAGCCAATGTTGCCGGTACAATCGGTTTAGCAGTAATTGGCCCCATGGTTAAATACCTAGGTATTCTCCTAATCGGCGTTACCATTGTCATGATCTTCATGGTCCTACTTACAGCAGCGATTTGTAAGGTCAACCCGGCTAAAATGCCTAAGAAATTCTTAGATATGTCCATCATTGCCTTAACCACAACTAGTTCAGCGATCACCTTCCCAACTGCCTTGAAAGATACCATTGAAAAATTTGGTGTCCGTCGTGATATCGCCAACTTCACTATGAGTGTGGGGATGACAATGGGTTCTGCCGGTGCAGCCATGTCTTACGTCGTCATGATCCTTTTCATGCAACAAGCATCTGGCGTTGAATTATCAGCAATTGAACTAATCGTTGGGATCTTCCTAGCTGTCATGTTAACCCTTGGTACAATCACCGTACCTGGTGGGTCTGCAGTTGTCGCAACCTTCCTCGCTACCTCTCTTGGTTTACCCGTTGAATCCATCGCCTTAATCATTGGGGTAGACTGGTTCGCCGGCATGTTCCGTACCTTCTTAAACGTGAACAATGACGTCATCGTATCCATGTTAGTTGCCAATTCAGTTGATGCCTTAGACCACGACGTTTATAATGGCAAAAAGACAGTCTCAGCTGAAGCCGAGTAACATTCATACAACAAATAAGGGCTAGCTTACGCTTCACCGCGTTTGCTAGCCCTTTTAATATGTTCAAATATTCAGCCCTTGGTGCAAGAAAGCCGCGACCACGAGTTAAAGTGGCCGCGGCTTTCTAATTTTTTACATTTTAACGAATTCACCAATAAAGTCAGCAGCCACACCAGCATCTTCAGCGTAAGTCACTTGACCTCGTAAGATGGTTGTTTCAACTTTCGCCCCAATTTCACGTCCAATATAAGGACTGATTTTGTTTCGATACTCTAAATCTTCCGCTTGTAAAGTATAAGCTGCATCCGGGTTTATCAAGACGATATCTGCGTGCTTACCAACTTGGATACGACCCTTGTTTTGAATATCGAATAAGTCTGCAACGTTTCCAGCAATAATGCCCGCAAATTGTGTTAATGACATGCCACGTTTTTGCACAGCTTCATCGAATAAAACATCCACGTTATTTTGCACACCCGAGATACCACCCCAAGCGTCAAACGCATTGTCCGTATCTTTCAAATCTGGCGTACATGGTGAGTGGTCTGACGTTACGAATTTGATTTCGCCGTCAAAGACTTTCTCCCATAGGGCATCTTGTTGCGCTTTATCACGGATTGGTGGTGAACATTTAACCACTGGTCCAATCGCATCTAATTCATCTGTTTCAAAGTATAGGTAGTGGGTACATGTTTCGCAAGTCACGTCAACACCAGCTTCGCGGGCTTCAGTAATGGCTTCAACCCCCTCAACACAAGCAACGTGCACAATATGGATACGACAACCTGTTTCTTTAGCAAATAAAATAGCTTTTTTGATTGGTTCCACTTCCGTAAAGACTGGTCGTGTTTCAACGTAAGCTTTAAGCGTAGTTTCCCCGTTCTTGTAAGCAATTTCGCCTAAACGATCAGTTACGGCTGCATTTTCCGCATGGATAGATAAGATTTTACCTGTTTTAGCAACTTGTTTCATCCCTTCGTATAATGAGTAGTCATCTACGTTCATGAAGTCGCCATCGATTGAACGGTCACCACATGTTGACATGAAGGCCTTGTATGCAATAACTCCGCCGTCAGCTTGTTCTTGAATCTCACCATTTTCCAAGTTGTAAGGCACTAAACCACCGTATGAGAAGACGTCAGCTTTCAATTCCCCCTCACCTGCTTCATATTTGATGTTTAATGTTTCACCAGAAGTTGTTGCTGGCACTTGGTTTAAAGGCATCTCTAAGAATGAAGTAACCCCACCTTTAGCTGCAGCTGAAGTTCCTGTCACATAACCTTCCCATGAATCGCGGTAACCCCCGCCTGGTTCAGTGATATGAACGTGGGCATCAATCATACCTGGGCTGACAATTAAACCTTCAGCGTCGATTTCTTGCTTCCCTTCAAAACCTGTACCAATACCTGCAATGACACCATCTTGAACAGCAATATCTGTTTTCGTTTCGCCCCCATCTAGGATGACTAAACCATTTTTAATGACTAAATCAAATTGCATGAAACTTCCTCCTTAATTATTCGTTTTCAATACCAATTGTTGACGCTTTTGAAGAGAAGCGGATCAACAAGTAATAAATGACAAAAGCCGAAATAAATCCAGTAATCCAAGCCATATCCGATAATACTGATAGCGCTGGGATAAATTGACCGACCATAGATAAGACCAGACCGATAACGGTTGCTACATAGGCTTGTTTATTCACGCCCGTATAGATGTTCTGTCTAGATTCCTTACCACTTGTATCAAAGTATAACTGATCAAGGTCAATTTCTTGTTTGTTCACGAAGTAATAATGGGCAATCATTACACCGGCTACCGGTCCTAATAGTGAACCAATAGCATTTAGGAATACCAGAATTCCCCCACCATCAGACATGAAATTCCATGGCATAATCAGGAAGGAAATAATCCCCGCAATCAAAACACCCTTACGGTAATCGATTTGCTTTGGAAAAAGTGCAGCCAATTGATACGCTGCCGGAATAATATTCCCAGTCGCATTTGTCGAAATTGTTGTCATTAAAAAGACTAATGTCGCAACAATGATAGCTGGAAGCGAATCCCATTGGTTAATAAAATCCAAGACCCCATTGCCTGACGTTGGTGCGCCAAAATGAATGGTACCGCCAATGATAATCACTACTGCCATAAAGGCGAAAATTAGGTAACCCACAAGTAATGAAGCCACTTGACCCAGCGCTTGGTCTTTTTGAGACCGGGCATTTTGGGTAAAGTCACTTACTGAAACTCCTGGTGCTGCCCACACTGACAGGACTGAAGCAATAATCATCAAGTAAGCAAGAATAGGATTAATAGACACATCTCCTGCCATATTATATTGCAGAATGTTACCAATTCCTCCACCTACATTAATGGCCCAAATGGTCATCCCACCGAATACTAGGTAAATAATTGGTGATAAAACCGCGGTAAATTTATTTAAAATACCGCCACCACCAAAACCAATGGCCATGTTGGCAATCCAGAAAATAACAAAGGAAATCAGTTCTGGAATCGTGATGCCTAAGACTTCACCACCGCCACCGATTTCTAGATAAGCTGGCCACAATTTAGAAATCAAGATCGTTAAAGCTGCGGCACCTGTATAGGTTTGGACCCCAAACCAGGCAATAGCCGCGACCACGCCACGAAGGAATCCAGGTAGTTTGGCCCCTTTAGATCCGTAGGTAGAACGCAGGTGCATAGCAAACGGAATCCCAAACTTGGCCCCCGCTTGGCCGTTAAAAATCATAAAGACTGCAACAGCAAGTCCCGCTAAGGTGATGGCAACCATGACATTGATTGGCGATAAACCTAGCATCAAAAATCCTACTACAGCTGCATAATTAGGGATGTTATGGACTGACCCCATCCATAAAGTGAAGTAATTCATGGCGGTCATGTGACGGTCTTCAGCTGGTTTAGGCAAGATATCCTCATTCTTGTAGCCCCGCTGTCGGTAACGTTGTAACTGGTCTTCACTGATATGGTAAATGTTCTCTTCCAAATAAGACCCTCCTCATTTTGATTAAAATCTACTTAAATTATGTATTTATTCTACCAATAAAATTATAATCTAAAAAGATTTTTATGATTTTTATGATTTTTATGATTTATATGAATTGTAACCGTTTTCTACATCCTTGCCTTTGTTTACTGTGACCAAAGACCTTTTTCACTCTTGTCAAAAACCACTAATTCGAATTCAAAAAGCAATATAGGCGAAAAGAAGGGCTAACAAAAGTCACTTAGAATTGACACAATGGACGAAAAGCCGAACAATTACCTTGAGTAATTGGCATAGTTTGGGAAGTGTTGGATAATTCTGACTTTTGAAGCCCAAATTACGACCAATTATAGCTAGTAAAAGGGCGTGTGATATTTATGTCACACGCCCTTTTCCACCATTTCAAAGAACTTTTTCAAATCTAATAGAGAATCGTAAACTTCCCCTATTCTATACTAGTAAGCTAAGCGACGTAAGGTTTCACCTAGAGCTTCTACCCCTTGGACAATATCAACTGCCTCAGTATGCTCCGCCGGGTTATGCGAAATCCCTTTTATCGATGGCACAAAGATCATCCCTGTTGGTACGTGGGCAGCAAAAATTTGTGAATCATGGCCGGCACCTGAATGCATGACTTGATAATTCAAGTCGTTATCTTTACATACAGACTCAATCGTTTCAATAATATGGGCGTCCATTGGCACTGGTTTTTCATCCATCCATTTATCAATGGTGATTTCAATCCCCATATCATCCGCAATTTTTTGCATATCCGCTTCAATCTCTTTGGTAAAACGGTCTAAAATGCCTGCATCTGTATGCCGACAATCCATAGAAATTAAGGTTTCACCTGGTACAACGTTGACTATATTTGGTTTAGGTTCAACGCGCCCAAAAGTTAAGACTAACGGATTCCCTTCAGCTTTTGCCTTATCAATGGATTGCACAATTATTCTTGAAGCTGCCTCGACTGTATCCTTTCGGTATTCCATCAGGGTTGTTCCCGCATGATTAGACTCCCCTTTAAGTGTAATATTGTAGCGTTTTTGCCCAACAATGGCGTTAACTATCCCTACTTGTTTTTTTGTTTGCTCAAGGAAGTTCCCTTGTTCAATATGTAATTCTATAAAGGCTGCCAAATTGTGATGACTTGGTACATCTTGGAAATCAAAACCGGTTTCACGCATGGCATCTACAAATTTAATGCCGTCAGCATCCGCAATCTCTTCAACGTCTGAGCGCTTAGCCAAACCGAAGATATTTTTCGAACCCCAAAAAGCATATGGGAAACGAGAGCCTTCTTCTTCAGCCATTGAGATAATTTGTAATGACTTCTTAGGTTTACCTTCTGTTTCAAGTAAAGCCTTAATGGCCATGTAAGAAGACATAATCCCTAATTGCCCGTCTAAACGGCCACCTTTAACTACCGTATCCACGTGAGAACCTGTGGCGATGATTTCATCTGGGAATTCGGTTCCTTCGATCGTCGCGTATAGGTTACCTACTGGATCAAATTCGGTTACCATACCCAATTCTTCAAATTTAGCTTTTAAAGCATTTTGCGCTTCAATCCACGATTCTGAATAGAGTAATCGAGTTGTCCCTGGACCTTCTGCATCTGAAATGCTTGAAATCCAGTCCATTAATTCATCTATTGTTTCTGGTGCTATCTTAATCACGCAATTCCCTCCTAAAATTCACTTCTTTTAATTAACATACCTAAAAACTGTTTCATAGGCATTGTGTGATGTGACAGGATTCTTCTCATTTTTTAGCCAAAGTAGGCAAAAATCTAAAAATAGCTTGATGCAGACGCGCCAATATCTACACCAAGCTGCCAAAATCCGAATTATTTATCTGCCTCGGCGTACACTTCTAAGGCTGCTTGAACCCCTCTACCTGGTTCAATTTTAGCGCCATGGTATAACAAGGCCGCTTCAAAAGCACCTAGTGCATGTAAGACATTCTCACGACGGCTTGAATAACCCATGTTACCAAAACGCCAGATTTTACCGATTAAACGGCCGAATGATCCCGCAATTTCCACGCCAAATTGGTCTAATAGGAAGTTTTTAACTGCATCTGGGTCAACACCCTCTGGAACAAGGATTGGGGTAACTGTGGCCATTTTAGTTGACTCATCCCCGTAAATTTCAAGTCCCATAGCTTTAATCCCTGCAATAATAGCCTGGTTATTTAATTCATGACGGGCATACACATTTTCAACCCCCTCTTCAAGGATTAATCGTAAACCTGTATGCATACCATAAATTAAAGTCGTTGCTTCAGTATGGTGGTTGATACGGCTGTCATTCCAGTAGTTGATTAACTGGCTTAAGTCCAAATAATTTGATTGAATATGGTCAGGGTTACGGTCTTCCGTACTTAAACCTAACTCTTTTTGGTAACGAGCTTCAATCACTTTATGTGTACGTTCGTTAAATGTCACTAATGACATACCAGATGGCACACTCACACATTTTTGTGAACCAGCAATAGCAATATCCACGCCCCATTCGTCCACTTTAATTGGCACACCACCATAAGTCGCAACCATATCTACTAAGAATAAATGGTCGTTTGCCTGGCAATAAGCCCCAATTTTATCAATGGCTTGAATTTGACCGTTGGCAGTTTCACCGTGAATCATAGCCACTACTTTAGGATTTACTTCTTTAATTTTTTCAATGACGTCATCTTGATCGAATGGACTATCCCAATCTTTTTCATATAAGATCACTTCAGCTTTAGCACGTTCTGCGATTTCCGCTAATAAGTATGCGAAACGACCGTAAGCTGGGATTAAGACTTTGTCACCTGGTTGCACTAAGGCAATCATTGACGCTTCAATACCTGAACGAGAAGTTCCATCAACCGCAAATGCTTGCTCATTTTCCGTACCAAAAGGCACCTTAATCATTTCTTTCACTTCATTCATGATATGTAGAAAGGCAGGGTCAAATTGACCTAAGATGGTGTTTGACATTGCGCGTAAAACTTTCGGGTGTGACTCCACCGGTCCTGGGGTCATAATCGTTCTTTGTGGTACGTCGATTTCTTTATACATGTGTATTCCTCCCGTTTCATTAAAATTGTCTGTTCTTATCACTTTATTTTATTATAAACCTTTCATCAAAAAAGCGGAATGGTATCCATGCTTTTCGTCAATAATGACTAAATCAAATTTTCTTTCAGTCTAGTTTGAACAATTGGTCCACTTCTAGTATATTTATCTATGTGCAATAACAACAAGTCATTGGTGATTTTGCCAAACAGCTAGCAAGATTACTAAAACAACAATCGATAAATGGAACGGAATGAGGAATACATCATGATTTCACTAGCCAACTTACTAGATTCACCCCGTTTTTCAGATATTAAATTACTGACTGACCGCAATCAAACGCCCTTAGACCAGGAAATCAAAAGCGTCGATATTTCAGATACACCAGATATTGAACATTATATTCCTGAAGGTGTTTTTTTATTAACTACAGCCATGATTTATAAGGAGGACCAATCGGGTTTAATCCCCCTAATTGATTCCCTGATACGGGCTAGCGCTGTCGGCTTAGGAATTAAACTGGGCCGCTTTTTAAATGGACATTTAGATCCCAAAATCATTCAATACGCCAACAAAGTCAACTTTCCAATTTTTGCTATTCCTGATGATTATTCTCTTGGTGAATTACTTCACCAGTTGATGTCTAATATTTGGGGCACCAAGTACGAAGAAGTGTCTTTTGCCTTGGATATTCAAAGTCAGTTTTCAAACCTATTAATTCAAAACGCTTCTAACGAAGTGATTATCAATGAATTGGCCAAAACCATCAAAACACCGACAATCTTACTCAGTCCCTACCGAGAAATTATTTCTCACTCAAGACACTTTAACAATTCGTCCAACTCAGCCCAATTATATGTCGACCAAATCATTCAATTAATGGATAACGAGACTAAGAACAAAGGGTCATTTATTGTAGAAAACGCCAAGGGACAGCAATTCCAAGTTTCTGTTACCCCAATCAAGGTCTACAATTATTTCCCCCACTATTTGGTTATTTTAAAGCCCGAACAAATTCCCTACCCGATTTCGTCCTTCGCCATTGACCAAGCCGCCACCGTCTTATCTTTTATCTTATTCAAGAATGAGAAAGTGGCTGAATCCCGTTTTACGATCGAAACAGATTATTTTAAGGAAATGGTCGACAACAATTACAAGGTTGATTCATCCCTAGCACCACAAGAACCTAATATGAAGCATGGCTATATCCTATCCAACTTTTATCAGGTAGCCCACGTCTTTGAAAAAACAGCCATCAACCAAAGTAAATTGACCCATTTACAAGAAGAACTCTTACAGCTGACCTTCAAATGGATCAAAAAGAGGATCAGCCATTACTTTGCCAATGCCCTTGTCATTCAATTCCAAAACACCAAGGAAATCGTCGTTCTGTTCCAACAACAAGATCCTCATTTATCCGCTAAATTAGGCAAAATGGCTGCTGATATCCAAGACAAATTACCCTTACATTTAATATTCAGCTTGGGTAATCCCTACTACAATTGGGAACAAATCAGCCAGTCTTATACAGAAGCCAAGCTAGTCTTTGATGAACGTCGTCAAAGTGAACATGGCGAATTGATCATGCATTACGAAGACAAAGGTATGCTACAACTATTCAATAACTTGGATAAAAATGACGTCACCTTCTTCTGTCAAAATATCTTGAAAGCATTCGCCTTCCCAGAAGATCCAACCTTAATTGACCTGCGGAAAACACTCACTGTATATCTGGATTCTCAATGTGAAATCGCCAGCACCGCAAGCAAACTCTTCGTTCACCGAAATACCGTAAAATACCGGATCCAACGATGCGAAGAAATCTTAGGCCATGACGTATCCTCACCAGAAAACTCACTTAATCTAAGACTAGCCCTAAACCTCATCGACGAAATTAAATAAAATAAAATATGAAAGCAAAAGCAAGCTACCAAAATAAAAATTAACGTAGCTTGCTTTTCTTTGTATATAGAAATGTCTTTTATGCGTACATTGAAGTCATTAATAGTCCATCCCCTATAAAAATATTGTCATTGGTAGTTTCATACATAAGTACAGCATTAGACTAATATTTGTGGCAAGTTGCGCCCACCCGAAGATTTGTTTGTAATCTACGATTAGTTTCTCGAGAACATAGAAAACGTGATTACCAATTTTGTAAGCTTGCATAATGCTTAGTTATCACAAAGTAATACCTATAATGTTTATCCAATTACAAATTCTAGTATTAAGCCTTGTAGAGAATATCACACACTTGAAGAATGTATTATTCCTTAATAGTCAACAGAAAGAATGCAAATTAATGAAGTGGCTTGCCGTTTGCAAGAAAAACTTACTATTAAGCCAAAGGCTGGAGCCTCGTAGCATGCCTTCGCGGTGAAATAAGGATGATGGCCCGGCGCATGACAGACTGTTAGGCGTGTACGTCTTACAGAATGTACAGACAGACAAACCAACAGACTGTTAGGGTGCGAGAACCGACGCCAAGAGAGAAACCGTTGGATGTTGTTGAGCTAAGCGATTTCGTTCTAATCCTAATTTGCAAATGCGCCCATACCTTCATAATTGTCAAAATGGATTTCATCTGATTCTAGGTAGTTAATGATGGATTCTGGAATCAAGACACCCTCTACTTTAGCACGATTATATGCTTCATTACCTGGTTGTCCTGGATATTGAACACGGTCAAATCCCGGTGCTGGTATAATCTGTGTTAAGTTCCTCATCATGTTCGTAATCTGTGCTTTAAAAGGTTCAATACCCACAAATTTTTCAGGGTCAATCAAGATAAACATTTGCCCAAGGTTACGCCCCTCATGCAAATTATGATACATCGAACTCACTTCATTCCCTGATGGTAGGCCTAATAATACACCTGCCAAAATGTCTACCATCATCATTAAACCATACCCTTTCGGTCCAGAAATAGGCAACAAACCATTTACTTGATTTGGATCAGTCGTTGGGTGCCCCTTCTGATCCACGGCCCAATTATTTGGAATTTCAATTCCTTTAGATCTAGCATCTAGGATTTTCCCCCACGCTTGAACTGTAGTCGCCATATCAAAAATCAATGGTTCGTCACCATTATTCGGCGCACAAAAGGCAATAGGATTCGTCCCAAAATAATTTTCAGCCCCACCAAAAGGTACGACCATTGGGTCTGACTGACACATTGCAATACCCACTAAATTAGCATCCGCAATTTTACGCATGTAATATGATAAAGTCCCTGAATGCCCCATCTTAGAAATCCCAACGACAGCTACCCCACTTTCTTTGGCCATACCAATCGCTGGTACTAAAGCTTTATTGGCGACAAAATGACCTTGCGCATTGTCTCCATGGAAAATCCCTGTTGACGGGCCTGTTTGTTCAAAGGATATATTGGGTTGGTTGGTAATGCCACCCTTATTGATCCGTTCAGCGTAATATTCAACTCGGACTGCACCGTGTGAATGAATACCTGACATATCAGCGAAAGTTAAATGTTTGGCTGTTTCTTCAGCTTGGTCTTGGTCTAGTCCCGCAGCTTATAGTTTTTGATTCATTAAGTTGTATAAACGTTCTGGACTGACCTTGATGATTTTTTCTTCATGATGTGCTGACATGATTTTCGCTCCAATCCCCCTTAAACACCGGGGTTGCGGTTGGCATCTTTGGAATAAACATAGGCAAGTGGTTCCGTCCGGTCAGTCGCGTAAGCGGCTTGCGGCGTGTAGGCAGCCATAAAAATGTAATCCCCTTTTTCCACTGGATACCAATTGTTATCTAAATTATACATACCTTTCCCAGATAGTAAATAGGCCCCGTGCTCTTGATAATGGGTTTCGATATAGCCATGGCTAGCACCTGGTTGAAACGATAAAATATGGAAATTCATGTCAAATCCTAAGTCATCAGTCGGAAGTAAATTCCATAATAGGACATCTTCCATTCCTTCATAGGCAATCGGTGTGACCGCATCTTTGTTGCCAATCACTTTATGAGCTTGGTGGCCCTCTATTGGCTCGTATGCGCGCTGGTACAAGAAGGCCTCTGTTGTTTCCTTTTGCCCGTTTTCAAAGTACATCTTTTCATTTACTGGGAAAAAGGCGTAACCCCCACTTGCTAGCTGGTCTGATTTACCATTGTCGTCGCTGACAATTAAAGCCCCTTTGATGACATAGACGAAGGTTTCAATGCCTGGACCACCAAAACCAAGGATATTTTTACCACCTTCTTCAAATTCTGCGATAAAGTCTGAAAAACTTGCTCCCATTCGCGGTGACCCTAGGATTGAGATGCGCGTATTTTCAAAGCCTGGTATCAGGTTATTGACTAAACCATCATGGGTCAAGATGGCGTAATTATTTTTCTTAATCATTGCCCGCGTTTCAAGCAGTCCATCCCGGTAACCTGTATTGTTGTTTTTATAGCCCATTGTTATCCGCCTCCAATTATTTCATGTGTGATTGATTACTTATAGTGTAACCGCTTTAAAACTAAAGAGCTACTTTCAAACCCTACAATTTTAGACAAAGGATTGTTGGTTTTAACCAAATGACGACAGTAAAAAAGACCATGGCCCTCGAGTCACGGTCTGGGAGCTTGCTTGGAATAGCTATGCCCTTTTTCAAAAATTTATAAGATAATGTATAAAATGGCGATGGTGCCGACGCCAGAGATGATGGTTTTGATGATGTCTTTAAACCGGTAGGCGACGAACAAGGACACGAGTGCTGGTATCAGTTTGATGTTCTCCAGTAGGTTGAGGTTGAAGTGGCTTTCCCAGAAAAATATATCGGTAAAAATCATTGCAGTAAAAATGATAACGGGTAGGTAAGCCATTGTTTTGTATACCATTGGAGAAATTTTGCTGTTACGCATAACGAGTGCAGGTACGACGCGCATGGCGGTGCACAGTAAGCCGAGTGTTACTACGAATAATGTCATGATACCCCTCCTATGTTACACGGTTATTTTCTTGACGTTTTAAGAAATAGAATACGACCGATAAGGCGATGGCTGTGGCCATAATAATCACGTAGGATGATTGGAAAATAGTCATCAAGATGACGGCAATCACACCGGTGAATAGCATGGTGTTGAGCATCATGCGGTTGTTTAGGTTCGGGACAAGAATGCCGATAAACATAGCGACCATGACAAAGTTTGAAATGACATCAGGAATTTGAATGAAGGTACCAAACAAGGCACCCGATGCAGTAAATAGGATCCAGGAAATCCATGTTGCAGTAGCGACGAATAAGGCGTCGTTAATGGCCCATGGTTTCTGTGGACTATTATCTTGCAGTTTTAAGACATTGATGGCGTAAGATTCGTCTGCTGTCATGTAGCCTAACCAAGCGACCTTAAAATTAGGCGCTTGGTTTAAGTATGGGCCAAAAGACACACTATACAAGGCTTGGCGGGAACTTAATAATAGTACTGAGATAAATACTTCCATTACACCAGCGTTTTGTGCAATCAGGGCTGCTGCCACAAATTGCGCGGAGCCCCCAAATACTAGACTGGACATCAACACAACCTGCCACCAGGTTAAGCCGGCATCGGCGAGTAGTAACCCACAAGCTAAACCAACTGGTAAATAGCCTACAATAACGGGGATTGATAACTTGAAACGTTCGGACTTGGCGTCCACAATTTCTGCCATTAAACACCCTCCCTTATGTTTATTAATTTTATTTCGTCATCCGCTAGCACCTGACTAGCGATTTAGCTAACTACCGATTCACTTCTCTGTGGTAATCCATGAATTTCTTGATGAAATTGTAAGGATCAATTAAGCCGATTTGACGGGCAAAGATATATAAATTCGATTCTCTTAAGAAAGCTCTTTGGATTAAACGATAATCCGTGGCGATTCTAATAGGTTGGGTATCCGCGATTAATTCGCCCTCAGATAATACCCAAGCATGACGAGTAAATTCTAATACTAGGTCCGTGTTATGGGTATTGATGATAATCGCAATTTCTTGTTCCTGGTTGATTTGATATAGGTACTGCATGAATTCATTGTAATGATGGTAGTCTTGGCCTTCAGAGGGCTCGTCAATAATTAATAGTGACGGCTGGTTGATTAAGGCAGACGACAACATAATTCGTTTTTGTTGGCCAAATGATAATTGGCCAATTTGTAGTTCAGCAGCATAAATCAGACCCGTTCGTTTTAAGGAATCACGGATGACTTCTTCTGCTTCTTCCGCGGAGTAATTACAATTAGCGGCAATCCCATTCAAATAGTCTTTCACAGTGAAATGCAAGATGGATTGGTCGATATTTTGTTGGATATAGACTGTTTCCTGCTTCATTTGACATAGGTTATCCGCAGTGACTTCTTTACCTAACCAAGTTATGGTCCCTGAATCTGGATGGATGTTTCCGTCCATCATCTGACCCAGCGTGGACTTGCCCGACCCATTTTTCCCGACAATGGCAATCATGTCACCTTTGAAAACTTGGGTGGAAATATTGCGCAAAGTGGGCTGGTCCCGCCATGGATAAGTGTAGGATACATTATCAAGGGTCAAAATGGGTTGGTCACTACGTTTTTGAACGAAATTTGGTACGGTCATCAACCAAGATTCAATGGTTCGTTTTAGGTCAGGACCATGTAAATAATTGACGTTTGATATGTTGCGGACCTTGTCTAAAGGATAGCCGGTATAACGAATAGCGGATACATAGGCTGGCTCGCCAACACCTAAACTGTTCAGAATGTTCCGTTTTAATAATTTCTCTGAATCCCCGTCAAAAATAATCCGGCCTTCGGAAAGGACGATGACGCGGTCAACTGGACGGTATAAGACTTCTTCAATCCGGTAATCAACCATGACAATCGTAGCGTCAGTATTATGGTGAATGTCATCTACTAAATCGATGAAAATTTGCCCAGCGCGGGGTGCTAAATTGGCTAAAGGCTCATCAAAAATAAAGACGGATTGCTCATAGTTGACGTTATTGACAAAATTTTGAATGTCTCTTTGCCCTTCTGAAAGGCGCTCTAAACTAGTATTCGCTTCGATTGGGTGTTCAAGAATACGGTGCTTTAATTCTTCCGAAAAATTAGGGATATAATCACTTGACCGCTTGCGCTTGCCGTTTTCTTCTAGGGTTTCCTCCAAGTGATGGTCCACCGCGTCAGCCATAGCTGTTGCGTCCATAGTTTCCATTTCTAGGTCGTAATTGATAATCTCTCCTTCAATAGTCCCTTGAAATTCGTCGGTCGCTAATTTTCCGCGTAGGGCGCGTACTAGGGTGGATTTACCTGAGGCATTAGCCCCGATGATCAACACTTTTTCACCGCGATAGAATGTTAGATTGATATTTTTCAATGCCCGTCTACCTGCACCCTCATAGGTAAACGACATATTTTTAAATTGTATCCAAGGATTGGACATAAATCCATGCCCCTTTCAATAATATTTACGTGCGAATGGTTATATGAATCCTATCTAATAGCTGGTGAATTCCTAATTGCCGAAAGCAGCATCTACTGTATCGTATTTAGACCGTTTACCTAAAATACGCACTTCTGGTTCAAGGGCTACCTTATTCAGGTCCCAAATCACTTCTTGAATATGGTGGATCATGTTAATATAGTCAGTTGCCGTAGCACCACCCACGTTGATAATGAAACCAGCATGTTTTTTCGAAATTTGTGCACCACCAATAGTGTAGCCTTGTAATTCAGCTTCCTGGATCAATTTCCCTGTAAAATGGCCTTCTGGTCGTTTAAAAACAGATCCGCATGATGGATACTCTAACGGTTGCTTCGATTCACGAAGGTAAGTTAACTCATCCATTTTAGCTAAGATTGACTGTAGGTCGCCCTTTTTCAATTTAAAACGGGCTTCAACCACAATGTCGCCAGTTTCTTGTAGGTCAGAATGGCGGTAAGAGAGATTTAGGTCTTCGTTGTTCAAAGTATACATACGGCCAGCTTTTGTGACCACGTCCACTTCAACAAGGACTTCAGAAATTTCGCCGCCATATGCACCTGCGTTCATGTAAACCGCGCCCCCAGTGGATCCTGGGATACCACAAGCGAATTCAAAACCAGTCAAGCCTTCAGCTCCTGCCGAACGACTCACATCGATGATTTTAGAGCCAGCGCCAGCTTTAATGTGTGTACCGTCAATTTGGATATAATCCATTTCAGTCAGCATCAAGACAACGCCTGACACACCTTCATCTGAAATGATTACGTTTGAAGAATTACCAAGAACTAAAATTGGTTCGTGGGCTTTATTGGCAAAACGAACAAGTGCTTGGATTTCTTCTGGTGTCTCTGGGAAAATTAAAACATCCGCTGGTCCACCCGTTTTTGTATAAGTATAGTTATTTAATGGTTCGTGGAATTTAATCGTTGATTGGGGAAATGCTTTACGCAGATCATTTAAAAACATAGTAAATTACCCTTCCTGGTAATATATTTAGCAATAATAAAAAAACAGCAAAAATTGCTGATAAAATGCTAGTTGTATCTAATTCATAATAACACATTTTAACGCATTTTTACATTGTGTTAAAGGGTTTGTGTGGCAGATTCGTTAACATTTTCTTAAAAACATGTTATAGTATTATTCTAATTAGTGACAAATTGTCACAACTTGTGATACGAAAGGACTTCTCCATGAATAAAATCAGACAAAATGCCTTAATGATGCTCGCTTTAACCTTTATCTACACAGGTTTGCAAGTTGCCCGGCCTGCAGCGGATCTAGCTTGGACAAACATCTCACTATCAATCATTATTCCAATTATTGCCATGATTTTCGCCTTTAATGAGAAAGACAATAAATGGCGTTGGTCCCTTGTAACAATTGAAGTCATTCTATTAATTGTAATGATCGCTATGGCCATTCTAAAGTAGTATACGGATTTTAAAAAGGTCGAGACTGAAATGGTCTCGACCTTTTTGTATTTGCAATATTCTTATGCTTGGTCTTGGTTTTCGACTGCTAAGCCCATCATGACTAAATCATGGAAGGCGTCGTCATGATACATCCCTTTAGGGGTTACACCAATTTCTTCAAAACCAAATTTTTCATATAAGCTAATGGCCCGCATATTATCTTTAGATACTTCTAAACGTAAATAACGTAAGATATCATTTTCTGTTGCCCAGTCAATCATATCTTCCATCATGACACGGGATAAACCCAGTCCCCAGAATCGACGTAGAATGGAAATGCCTAGTTCACCCATATGCGCCACTTTAGCATGTTGTTCTGCCCCAATGCTTGCAACTCCAATAATATCATCCCCTAATCGTGCAATTAATACACGATTATTCAACGCTTCTTGTAAAGATTTCAAATAACGGGTTTCTTGTTCTTGGTTAATCCCTAAACCTTCTTCACCAAATGAAAGGAAGTCTGTTTCGCTACCCACTTCTTTGTAGAAGTCTAATAAGGCTTTCGCATCTTTAGGCATAGCGTCCGCTAGGGTAATTTCTAATTGTTCTTTTTTCATATTGTCTCAATCCTTCTATGTGACTATTCGTAAAATTGGCTGTTAGCTTAAGTGAGGTCAGCCACTACCCCATCATACAAAGCTTGTCCGCGCGGGCCTTCATAGGTTAAGGTTACTTCACGACTGGTTTCAGAAGATGCAGTTAAGCTTAGCCAAAGATAATCTTTAGGTAAATCCTGAACAACAAATTGAGGCCATTCGATAATGGTTACCCCATCGCCGTTAAGATAGTCTTCTAAACCGACACTGTCTGAGCCTGTTTCTTCTAATCGATACGCATCCATGTGGTATAAAGGGATGTCGTTGTCTTCATATTCGCGAATAATCGTGTAAGTTGGGCTTTTAATGGCTTGATCAATACCTAAAGCCTTGGCAAAATACTTGGTGAAAGTTGTTTTCCCCGCACCTAAATTTCCTTCCAAGCAAATAATGTCCCCTGCTTGCACTTGGGTCGCTAATTTTTGGGCAAAAGCATCTGTATCAGCCTCACTCGCCCATTCAATTCTATAAGTCATATGACACCTTCTCTCCCTTATAATATCTCTATTTACTTTACTAAAAAATCGAAAAGACTACAAGATTCAAGCATTCTTTCTTCATTAGTATGAAGCGAATAATAATAAACGCACTGCCAGTTTAAATTTTCTTTTCGAATGATTTAACTCTGTGTAATCAATGTATTCTTCATTTTGTAACCTGCCCACGACGATATTACTAGACACTTTAATCCGATTTGAAAAACGTATAATCGCTCCTTCAGAAAAGTTCTATACTTTTAAAAAGGATTCGTATTCACCTAAAGTGAATGCTCTTAAAGTATCTAGATGGCTATCCAATTTAGCTAGCCATCTCATCACCCATCACCATGCACGGAGGTTGCCCTAGAAAATCGAAATATTTTAACCTATTAGGTAAAAAACATTTTCATCTTCTCATATAAAAAGAGAAACAGCAAAATTGCCATTCCCCTTTCAATAATCATTTATTTATTTGCTTTAGTCTTCTAAGATGGCTTGGTTAGCTGTGATGATAGCTAACTTATAAACATCTTCTTCTACACAACCACGTGAAAGGTCTGAAATAGGTTTCGCCATACCTTGTAAGATTGGACCAATTGCTTCAAAGTTACCGAAACGTTGTGCAATCTTGTAGCCAATGTTACCTGATTGGATTTCTGGGAATACGAATACTGTTGCTTGACCAGCGACGTTTGAATCTGGTGCTTTTTGTTTTGCTACTGCTTCTACAAAAGCCGCATCAAATTGTAATTCACCGTCAATTTCAAATTGTGGTGCTTTTTCTTTCGCAAGACGTGTTGCTTCAGCAACTTTTTCTTGCTCTGGAGATTTTGCTGACCCTTTAGTTGAGAAGCTTAATAAAGCAACTTTTGGATCAATGTCAAACATCGCTGCTGTTTTAGCGGATTCAACTGCAATTTCAGCTAAGCCTTCTGCATCTGGGTTGATGTTGATTGCACAGTCAGAGAATAAGTATTTTTCTTGGTCACGGCCACGCAACATGATGAAAGCACCTGATGTTGACTTCACGCCTGGTTTTGTTTTAATAATTTGTAAGGCTGGACGAACTGTGTCACCAGTTGAATGACGGGCACCTGATACTAAGGCATCACATAGACCTTGGTATACCAACATCGTACCAAAGTAGTTTTCATCGCGTAAAATTTTACGTGCTTGTTCTTCAGTAGCCTTACCTTTACGGCGTTCAACAAAAGCTTCAACCATTTCGTCGAATGCTTCGTAGTTGTTTGGATCAATAACATCAATTTTATTGATATCAAAGCCACGATCATGTGCGATTGATTTTAATTCTTCTGGGTTACCTAATAAAACCGGTTCAAGAATCCCTTCAGCTTTCAAACGCACAACAGCACCTAGAATACGCTCATCGTACCCTTCTGGGAAAACGACACGCACATTTTTATCTTGGATCTTGGCCTTTAAGCTATCAAACATATCCATTTTTAACATTCCTCCTCAGAAATTTAAAACGCTTACTATCCTTATTTTACACGATTTCAAAACATTTGTCATAACAATTACTGCAAAGATGTGCTGACATTAAATTGCAGACGCTCAATCAATTATTCGCCCAATTTTGAGCGCAAATCTGTCGATTTTAATACAAAATTGCTTTCGATTCTTGGTCAGCAGAATCTGCGTATTTTTGATACATCAAAAATTTTTCTTTGTATTTGTCAGCCATTTTTCCCTCTGGCGCTATAGTGGAAAATGACAAGTCTTGCCTTAAGCTAGGCCCTTCCACAAGGACACCGGCCCCAACCAGGCTCGCGTCGTCACCTGACACATATTGCAAGGTTATACCCATAATATTTGCAATCCATTGGCCAATTTTTGGGTCCGTGAATATTTTTCCGTTTGCCTGAATCATTTTTTGTTCTAAATCAACGGTCTCAAAGACCATATCTACCACTTGGCGAATTTCAAAAAAGACCCCTTCAAAGACAGCTTTAGCCATATCCAACTGGCTCGTGTGCCCTTGAATCCCTTTAAATTCAGCTTGTAAGTAGGCATTCCAATACGGGGCTCTTTCTCCGTTTAAGAATGGCAAGAAATAAGGGCCACTAGCTGAAAAATCATGCGCTAAAAGTATGGCTAACATATCTGAAAAAGTTTGCCCTTTTGCCATAAAGCCAAATTGTTGATGACACCAGTCTAATGCGTTGCCGGCGTTATTAACTGGCCCACCGACGATATAATGGGGTTGGTCGTCCGCGATATAGGTGAAAATCCGGCCACTTTCATGCAAGGACAATTGGTCAGTTAAGGTCCGGACAGCTGCTGAGGTCCCAAAAGATAGTACGAATGGACTGAGTCCCTGCATTCCCTGGTTAGCGCAGGCTAAATTAGATAGGTTGGCCAAGGCACCGTCAGTTGATCCTGCCAGTATGTGGAAGTTGTCAGCTAATCCTAAGGACTGGATAAAGTCAGATTTTACAGGCAATGCTTTGGTTGAATCGACTAATGCTGGCAATTGGTTTTCAGTCAGGCCGACCACCTTTAGTAAGTCTTTTGACCAAGTATTTTGGAATATATCCAACAGTCCCATAGAAGATGCCGTCGCCCGGTCAATCACAAAGTCTCCCGTTAACTGGCGGATAATATAGGCTTTGATGTCCATAAATACCACGGTTTCATCTGTAAATAATTCCGGACGGGCCTGGTTTAGATAAGCCAATTTCACAAAGGGGTTCATGGCATGGATTGGCGTCCCTGATTGGGCGAAAAAGGCGGCCGCTAGACCTGATGCCTGCATTTCCTGCGCCACATGCTTAGTCCGCAAATCTGCCCAAGTCATGGTATTTTGCACAATATCTCCCTCTTCGTTCATTGCAAGCAAGGCATGCATCTGGCTTGAAAATATCAAGATGTTGACCTCAGGATACTTGGCTTGCATTGCACAGAGTAAGTCCACGAATTGTTGGAAAACGACTAGCGGATCACTTTCATGCTTACCCTCGCTATCTTGTTGAATGTGATTGCGCGCTTCTATTGTATCCAATACCCGGTATGGAGTTTCCATCAAGGCAAATTTTAAGTTGGTTGTGCCAAGGTCGGCGACGAAATATTGAAAGTGTTGCATGATGATTCCTGCTTTCTGAATGCATTTATTTTCTCCTGGGAAAAACAGCTTGATTATCGAAAGCCATTTTTCAAAAGGAGTACGTTACCTCTATTTAACCACAAAAAAACGCAATGAAGCCACGATAAATGATTACCGGACGCCATTGCGCTTGTGCTAGTTTATTAAAGTGTCCTCAGCCAAATATTAACGGATTTCAGCTGCTAATTCATTTGTTAGTGCTTCAGTGATACGAGCAACATCTTTGGTCACTTCTTCATCTGTTAAAGTAGCTTGGGGGTTCAAGTATTTCAAACTGTAAGCAAGTGATTTCTTACCGTCTTCAATATTTTCACCTTGGTAAACATCGAAGATTTCGATATCGACTAAGATGCCACCTTTAGAAGCTTTTTGAATAGTTTTCACTACATCCGCATTCGATACTTGGTCTGACACAAGGATAGCGATATCACGGTCAGAACCTGGGAATTTAGGAATGGCTGATTGTTTCACATCAACTTTTGGTAAAGCATAAATTTCGTCTAATGAAATTTCAAATACCAAGGTATCTTTCAAGTCATGTTTGTCAGCAACACTTGGGTGTAATTGCCCGATGTAACCTAATTCAACACGTTCGTCAGATTGACCCACTGCATAAATTTTGGCGGTACGACCTGGATGCATATCTGCTAATTCAGACGTTGCTTCAAATGTTACGGCCACGTCAAGGTTGAATGAAACTAAGATGCTTTCGACAACACCCTTCATGTCGTAGAAATCAACAGCTTTCGCTTGGTGGCTCCACGTTTTCGCTTGCGCGTTACCTGTCCAAACAGCCGCTAAATGTGTTTCATCCACTGGTAGGTCAGCATCGGCCCATTTGAAGACACGGCCTGATTCAAAGATGGCTACATTAGAAGTTTTACGGGCTACATTGTATTGAACAATTTCAAGTAAGGCACTTAAAAGATTTGTCCGCATGAAACGACGGTCATCTGACATTGGGAAGTCAAGAGCAACTGGTTTCGCGTTCGCCATTTCCAATACCGTTTGATTGTCCCCAATTAATGAGTAAGCAATCACTTGGTTAAATCCTTCTGCCAACATTTGGTTATTGGTACGACGTTTGAAAGCTTGCCAGTCTGTTAAACCCATATTTTGTGCATTTACTGAAGGCAAGCGAGAAGGAATTTTATCATAACCATAAATTCGTGCAATTTCTTCAACTAAGTCCGCTTGAATAAGTATATCCCAACGACGCGCAGGTACGGAAACCGTGAACTCATTGGCATCACCAGATACTTCAAACTGTAGCTGATCAAAGATTTGTTGAACTTCCGCGAAAGTTAGGTCCATACCTATACGTTTATTAACATAAGCTAGACTTGATGTTACTAGAATTGGTGTTAAATCAATTGCAGATACACGTTCAGAGCCTTCTACCACTTCACCCTTGGCTAAATCAGCAATCATTTCAGCTGCAAATGCACCTGATTCAGCAACTGTCGCCTTGTTAATACCACGTTCGTTACGCATAGATGATTCAGAATGCAAGCCGTTGCGACGAGCAGTTTTACGAATGTGGATCGGTTCAAAGTTGGCTGCTTCAATCAATACATTTGCTGTATTTTCATCAATTTCAGTATCTAAGCCACCTATAACACCAGCTAGTGCAATTGGTTTTTCACCGTCAGTAATGACGATATCTGAATCTAGTAAGGGACGGTCCACTTCATCAAGCGTGACGATTCGTTCGCCCTCTTTAGCTAGACGCGTCTCGATTACCTTATGGTCTAATTTATCATAGTCAAAGGCATGTAATGGTTGGCCATTTGCTAGTAAAACGTAGTTCGTAATGTCCACTACGTTATTAATTGGACGGATGCCAGCAGCCATTAATCGTAATTGTAGCCATAATGGTGAAGGCTCAACAGTGACATTTTTCACCAAGAAAGCATTGTACTCAGGCACTAATTCAGTGTCTACAACTTTCAAGTCAATCGCACCTGCTAAATCTTTACCGTCATATTTGGTGATATCTGTGTAGTCAAAGTTTGGTTGACGGTTGTATACAGCCGCTAATTCCCAAGCTACACCACGCATAGAGAAGGCATCTGCACGGTTTGGTGTAATATCTAATTCAATGATTGGGTCATCTAATTTTAGGTATTCTACAATATCCATACCAGCTGGTGCTTCTTCAGGTAAGACCATAATGCCGTCAGCGTATTCTTTAGGAACGACACTGTTTGAGAAACCAATTTCTTCAAGTGAACAAATCATCCCTTGAGAAACAACACCACGCATTTTACCTTTTTTAATTTTCACATTACCAGCAATACGAGAATTTGGTAAGGCAACGATCACCTTTTGACCTGCAGCCACATTTGGCGCTCCACAGACAATCTGGAAAGGCTCATCTTCGCCGACTTCGACAGTCGTAATTGACAGGTGGTCAGAATCTGGATGTGGTTCGCAAGTTAATACGTGACCCACAACGATTTTCTTCAAGCCAGTACCTAGGGCATTCACGCCATCAACCTCAATACCAGTACGTGACATACGTTCCCCAATATCTTGCGGATTCAAGTCAGCAAGATCGATAAATTCATTTAACCAATTATATGATACTTTCATTAATTGCTACCCCTCTTCCGTAAATTGTTTTAAGAATCGTAAATCATTTTGGTAGAAATGACGAATATCATCAATACCATATTTCAACATGGCTACACGGTCTGGTCCTAAACCAAAGGCAAAACCTGTATATTCGGTAGAACTAATCCCAGCCATCTCAAGTACTGAAGGATGCACCATACCACCACCTAGGATTTCAATCCAACCAGATTGTTTACAGATGTTACAGCCAGCGCCACCACATTTGAAACAAGTAACATCAATTTCAACAGATGGCTCAGTGAATGGGAAATAAGACGGACGTAAACGTACTTCAGTTTCTTCCCCAAACATATGACGGGCAAATAATTCTAAGGTACCTTTTAAGTCAGCAAGTGACACATTACGGTCAACAACCAAACCTTCAATTTGATGGAATTGGTGTGAATGCGTCGCGTCATCATCATCACGGCGGTAAACTTTACCCGGTGAGATCATTTTTAATGGGCCCGCTTCGAAGTCGTGGGCGTCCATTGCACGCGCTTGTACAGGTGACGTATGGGTACGTAATAAGACCTCGTCGTTGATGTAGAAAGTATCTTGCATGTCACGCGCTGGGTGGTCTTTCGGTAAGTTCATGCGTTCGAAGTTGTAGAAGTCAGACTCAATTTCTGGCCCTTCAACGACTTCGTAACCCATAGATACAAATAAATCTTCAATTTCTTCCATTACTTGTGTTAAAACATGTTTTGTTCCTGTTACTGGTTTTTCACCAGGTAGCGTCACATCAATGGCTTCTGCTTGTAATTGTGCTTCAAGCGCTGCTGCAGAAAGTAATGTTTCTTTTTCACTTAACTTGCCGTCAGCTTTTGCCTTCAATTCATTGGCATAAGCACCAACTTGTGGCCGCTCTTCAGCCGATAAATCACGCATACCACGTAAAGCTTCCGTAATTGGACCCTTTTTCCCTAAATATTTCACACGAACAGCTTTAATATCAGCTAGTGATTGTGCTGCATCAATTTCATCCATGATTTGGTTTTCAATGGCTTTTAAATCATCAATAATTTGCATTTTTCCATCTCCTGACTTTTATCCTTACATGAGTGTTCCTAAAAATGAGTAACTAGACCAACAAAAAAAGGTCCTTCACCCCCTATAAAAGGGACGAAAGACCGTGGTACCACCCTGATTCCGATATAGTATTCCTACACCAGCACTCATTGATCGTTTTAACGGGTCGACCGGACCTACTTTCAAATAGCATTCTATTCTCCCGCAAGCCTACTCAAGAAGTGAAAATATTTAACTATGTAGGTAAGATTCCCAGCATCACTTACTCTCTAGACTACATGTCTGTTAAAAATTGTCTTCTGTTAATGTAATTTCTCTTTATATTTTAGCGTTTTCGGCCGTTTTGTCAACCTTATTCGGCTGGCTCAACCCATTCATCTGCCCAACGATGTAAATTGTTGAAGATTTTTTGTAAGTCTTGGCCTTTTTCTGTCAATGTATAAACCGTGATGATATGACCATTCGTTTCTGACTCTTCTTTCTGCACAATACCTTCTTCAGTTAATTCCCGCAATCTTTCAATTAATACACGGTCGGAAATACCGTTAATTGAGTCGCGTAATTGACCAAATCGTAATGGCGTTGCTAACAATACTTCAATAATTAAGCTATTCCACTTTTTACCAATCACTTTGCAAGCATGTTCCATCTTGCTGCACATTACCGGTAAGTCTGGTTGTTTAATGGTAATTTCCATCTTGATCAATCTCCTCTTGTATTTCTACTAATTCTTCTTTTTCTTCTAATGAAACTTCTTGATTGCTAATTCTAGCAAGCGCTGGAATAACTAATTTACCAACGAAATATCTAAATGATTTCATCATTTTCTTTTGGGATAAATTAGCTAAGCTTGGCTTAACAAAGTCTTCGGTTGCAATATATTTATCCACAAATGTCACGACATAAGATTCTTTATAGCGCGGAAAATTCGGGGTGGCAAGCCACATGTGTTTTAGAATAATATCTTCCTCAACTTGTGATAAATCCGCCACCACACGCGCGTTAATCAAAGCAATTTTAGGATGGTTCCTTAAGTGAGATCCTTTAGAAAAAGTAACCTCACCTGGCACATAATAAAATAAATCATGTAGTAAACCGGCACGTGCGCAAGCCTTGAAGTCCCATCCTAATGACCTAGCTACTTTATATGACATATAAGAAACTAGATAGGAGTGGGTTAAGCGATTGCCATGGACATGTTGCTTGAAATAGGCTAAGTCTGTTACAAAGGGATGGTTTTTAATATCCGCAATGATTTGCATATACTCTGAATCGTCTTCCCAAAAATAATGTTCTTGTTCCGTCACGATAATCACCCTTTTTTCCAACGATTCCCAACATCAACTGATTTTGCTATGCTCACGTACCCCTTTTCAAATCTCGTAACAGTTTCATCACAACCTATTTTTAGAAGAAAATAATCTAGTCTTGGATGGGAAATTGATACATGACTATCGCCCCAGCAACTGCAACATTCAAAGATTCTGCAGATCCAGACATGGGGATATATAAAGCCGCATCTGCTAATTGACTAGTTTTTTGACTTACACCGTTACCTTCATTTCCCATAACCAAGGCCCATTTACCTTTCGATTTTAAATCAAAGGCATTACTTGCTTTTGCTTGGTTGTTTAGTTCTGTTGTTGTAATAAAATAGCCAGCCTCTTGTAATTGTGGAATGATTTCTACCAAGTCAACCTCATAAGTATTCACTGCAAAATGACTACCTTGCATAGATCTAAGAACCTTATCATTATATAAGTCAACCGTACCTAATCCTAATAAGACATCTTGGTAACCGAAAGCGTCCGCAGTCCGGATTAAAGTACCTAAGTTCCCCGGATCTTGCACTTGATCTAAAATCAGTAATCCTTTTGACAAGTGGTCAATGTCCAATGACTTAGCTTGCGGTATGTTGGCTACTGCGAAGATATCTTGGTGGTGATCTGTTTGGCTTAGTGCCTTCGCCACCTCAGGCGTTACCTGTGTCAGCGGCAAATCAGCTTTTAAAGCTTGAACTTGCATCACATTTTGATGGCTACTTTCAGGCACATAGTAAATCATTTGAATCTCTGCATCCGCCTTGACGGCCATCTCTACAAGGTGTGGCCCTTCCAGCAAATACTGGCCTGCTTTTTTGCGGCCTTTACGGGTAAAAAGTTTCTTTAATTCTTTAATCTGTTGATTTTGAACAGATGAAATTAAGCGTTCTACCATAGGCTTATGCGTTTTCTGGCTTAATCAATTCGTAAATGGCTTCAGCGTAAATAGCTGCTGATTTCATTAAGTCACGAACCGCAAAGAATTCATTGGCTTGGTGCATAGTGTCTACTGAATCTGGGAATAATGCACCAAAGGCTACACCGCGTTTTAGTAAACGGCCGTAGGTTCCCCCACCGATTGAACGTTCTTGCCCTTTTTCGCCTGTTTGATTTTCATAAACAGCTAGTAAAGTTTGCACCAAAGGATCATCTGCTGGTACGTAATGCGGTACTTTATTAGTTTTCGTACCATCTACAAAGTTGTAGTGGTAAGTTTCTCCGTGCGCCGCAAATGTTGCATCAATTTCACTGTATTCTTTACCCCGTGGTACACGAATATTTAAGACTGTGTATAATTTACCGTCTTCTTCGCCAACCAAACCTGGGTTTACAGTTACTTTACCCATAATTTCATCTTCATGGGCAATACCTAATTTTTCACCATTAAAGTCTAAATGTAATAGGTCACCTAAGAATTTCAATAGGTCATCTTGGGCTAAATCATCGTCTAATTGTAATAATAATTTAGATAAATATGTTGCAGCATTATATCCAACACTTGGATTCATTGCGTGAACGCCTTTACCTTCAACAGTAATTGCCGTTGCATCAGCGTCTGGACTTACAATGATTGTGATTTCTGGATTAGCTGCTTGGAAATCGGCAACGATTTGGTTGACATCAGAGGTCAATCCAGTCACAACTGCATGTGCTTCACCCGGTACCATGTTTTCACGAAGACCACTTTCAAATGAAAGTAATTTTTCAGAACGACGGTCGAATATTAGCTTAGCTGAGTACATCCCTTTTTCCCCATTAATAATTGGGAAGTCCGCGTCTGGAGAGAAACCAAAATCTGGTTCTTCTTCTACTTCGAAGTAACGTGTTACACCTTGCCATTCACTTTCTTCGTCAGTACCAACGATAAAACGAACACGTTTCTCAACTGGTAGGCCTAATTCTTTGATGACTTTCAAGCCGTAGTAGGCAGCCATTAAAGGACCTTTATCGTCTGAAGCACCACGGGCGTAGATGCGGTCGTTGATAATTTCAGGTTTGAATGGATCAGTATCCCATTTATCGTCTACTGGAACAACGTCTACGTGGGCTAAAACGCCAAGCGTTTCATCGCCTGTACCGAATTCAGCATGACCTGCAAGGTTATCAACGTTTTTAGTTGTGAAGCCATCGCGTTCAGCAATCTTCAAGAAAGTTTCTAATGCCTCTTTAGGGCCAGGTCCAACAGGTGCATCTGCACTTGCTTTACTGTCGTCACGCACACTGTTTACGCTTAATAATGTAAATAAGTCATTGATTAAGTCATCTTTACGATTGTTGATTTCTTCTTGCCAATTAATTGTCATTTAGAATCCTCCTAGAAATTTATTCTTGTTTATATTTTAGCACAGATTTGACGATAACTCACACAATAGGACTAACAAATTGTAAGGGTGCGAGCTAGATCGCTCAGCTCAACAACACTGGAAGAATAGTGTCGTATCACACAAAGTGTGATGCAAACTATTTTGAAGTGGACTTGAGCTGAGCTAGTGAACCCGACGATAGTACAAAGTTAAAAAGGTATTGAGTTTATAGACTGCTTGTAGTTAGCCTTCTGCTAAAAAATAATTCGGCAAGTTTCGATAGTTAAGTCTAGGCACTTTTGAAGTCAGGCAACTGCAATCGACAACTTTTCTCCATCAAAAAAGCTAGGTGCGTGACCTAGCTTCGTAAGTGGCTATTCTGTGATGTCTAATGCTTTGCCGTCAAAGATGGCGTCGTATAGGTCTTGATAGTCTACTTGGACGAATTCTCCTTCTGCTAAGGCATCCGGCAGTGTCAATTGACCAATACGTTGTCTATGTAGCTGCACGACTTCACAATCAACAGCATGGAACATGCGCTTAACTTGGTGGTACTTACCTTCTGCTATGACCACGCGGGCTAAGGATTGGCCAGTTTCTTCGTCTATTTGGTCGATGAAGAGTTGTGCTGGCTTTGTTTTTTCACCTTGGCCAATGTCCAAGCCTTTTTCAAATTGGTCAATATGCTTGTCTGATAATAACCCATCAACAAGAACAGCGTATTCCTTTTCCACGTGTTTCTTAGGGGCCATTATGGCATGGTTGAATTGGCCATCGTTGGTGATCAGCAGCAGACCTGTTGTGTCTTTATCTAGGCGTCCAACTGGAAATGGTTCGTAGGTTAAGACCAGGTCTTCTGGTAACAGGTCAATCACGGTGTCCCAACGGTTGTCTTCGGTTGCAGATATAACGCCGTCTGGCTTGTGCATCATGATATAAACATAAGGTTCATAGACGAGTTCTTGATCATCCACTTCCACCTTGTCCTCTGTTACATTGACTGGTTGATTGGGCTTCTTGGCTACAGAACCATTGACATAAATAGCGGATTTTTTGATTAAAGTCTTCACGTCACTTCGGCTATAAGGGGTCATGCTAGAGACAAATTTATCTAAACGTTGGGTGTTTTTCGCTGTTTTTTTATTTGTCATAGCGGCCCATTCCTAATTTCGCACGAAGCATTTTGGCCTTGTCGCCAAGTAGCGTATCTAATAGTTTGAAGCGTAAGCCACCAATGACATAAACTGCTACCCCAACACCAGCTACAATCACGATTTGGGCCACTTGGTGCACAATTGAGATTTCAGGTGATAAGATAGTGCGTCGTAAGAAATGGTTGACTAACCAAGTGGCAATACCCATAGCACCAGATAACAAAGTAATGCCCTTGATTTGGTTTAGGACTTCTACTACCGATAAGTTGATACGGACTCTTAAGCGCCACAAATAGAATATGGCAATTCCGATAAAAGCTGTTCCAGTAGCTAATAAGGCACCTGATGTGCTAAAAATCGCTAGAAAAGGTACTTGTAGAACCAATTTAAGGGTAATCCCAATGACCATCCCCATAATGGCGTCTTTAAAGAAGGACATGGCTTGTAGCATAGCAACAAGAACTGAAAACAGCCCCATGGTCACAGCTACTGCCGCTGCTAATTGTAATAGTGAGGTACCTAGTGGATCGTGGGTAAAGATGATCGCGTACAAGGGCTCAGCTAATACCGCCATCCCGATTGCAGAGGGGAACATGACTAGCGAGAATAATTTCAAGTTGTGGCCGATTAACCCTTTTGTTTCTGGGAAATCATGCTTGGCATGTCGGTCAATACATTTTGGCTGTGCTTTATTTGCCAGCTTGGCCTCGATATCCCTTTTCTCCTCTGAATGGGTAGCTGAAATAACAGCGATGGAGGTCGAACCGATGGCAACAGCTAGGGAAACGATAATGGTCACGAGTTTATTGGCATTGGCACCGAAAATGGCGTATTCATTGATTAATTGATCATGTGAAAGATGAGAAACGTGCGTCATTATCGGCATGTAGGTGTTCGTATCGACTAAACGAGATAATTCGATTGCTGAACCGGAAACGATGAATGGAATTGCAATCATCACGATTTCGAGTAGTAGATTTTTAGAAGAGACGTAGGTTTCTTCCTTGACTGCGTACAATTCTTCTTCCTTATTATAACCTTTACGGTAGCGCATAAAGAAGAATACTAACGTGGCTAAGGCTGCTAGTGCCCCAAGGAAGGCCGCAAATGTTGAGTGGGTTACAGCTTTAACCATGTCGCCGTTATTGATCACACGGATGATATAAACTGCACCTAACATGTATAAGACACGTAAAATTTGTTCAGTAATTTGTGAAATCGCAGATGGTTTCATATCTTGGTGACCTTGGAAGTAACCACGGATAACTGAAATTGTTGGTAGAACAACTAAAGCTGGCACCAGAGACCGGATAACCAAGACTACTGAATCGAAATCGCGAGCTGGCGTTGATTGGGCCAAAATAGGTGCGAATGTCCAAAGTAGCACACCCCCAACTAGACCGGTGATGGTCATTAAGGCTAGCCCTGCCTTGAACAAGCGTTTGGCCGTTTTATAGTAGCCGCGTGCGTTATAATAAGCCATTTGCTTGGCGATTGAATCTGGTACCCCAGCGATTGTAATGGACAAGAAAATCGCGTAGTAACTATACCCAATATTGAACAAGGAATTGGCTTCATTGGCGATGTGCGGTTCGCCCATCCAATTGTACCAAGGCATGATGTAAAGGACCCCTAAGATCCGTGACACCATTGAGGCAATGGTCATCCAAGACGCCCCAGCATTCATTTTTTCTTGTGCGCTGGCACTTGGTTTTCTAGGTGGAAGATCTAGTGGATCCACTTCTTCAGGTTGAATCACTTCCTCCACTTCATCAGTCCGATTTAAATTCGGATCGTCTATACCCATATTTATTTAGCTCCTTATACAATAATTTTGATTTATTTCAATATTTCATATTTATTTATCTTTGAAAAACACTTAGCTTTCATTTTATATAATACGCCCCGTCATTTCAATCATCATCAGATTAAAAAGACCTTAAGTTTTAAAGGAAAGACTGTAAAAATTTGGCCTTTAGGCAGGTATATAACAAGCATATTATATCAGAAAATCTGAAGTTGAATTCACCAACTCGTCAACAATAGTGGCATGCGATATGACTAACAGCTTCGACTACCTTCAATTTCCAAGGCAATGATAAGTAAAGCTTTAGTCGCAACAAATTAAACTTCTCAAATAAAAACTGACAGTTATGTAGTCTACATAACTGTCAGTTTATGATTTGTCTGAGTGTTATTGTTGGTTCGCTTTTAGTTTTGATACGAAGTTAGATAAGTCCCCTAAGAATAGTTCAAATTGTAAACCATTCATCATAACATCTGGATCATCTAATGATTTTTCGATAATTTTTGGAATGTAGTCCACCGCTAATTGGCTAGCCACTTTAACAGATGCACCATTTGCTAATGCACCAACAAAGATTGAACCGAAGATATCACCAGTACCGTGGAATTTACCACCGATAAATGGTCCAGTCGCTAAACCTTTTTCACCAGTCTCTACGTCCAAGTAGTAAGCACCAGTTTGACTTTCGCCGTCATAGCCTGCACCAGTTAACACAACTGAAGCATTGGTTTGTTTACGAACTAATGTTAAGAATTCGTCGATTTTTTCTTGTGGCCAGATACCTTCAGTATACTCCACACCATACAAGAAGCTCGCTTCTGTTTGGTTAGGCATAATCACATCTGCCATCGCGCATAAATTCAACATTTCTTTAGCATATTCTTCGTCAAAACCGTAGTAGAAACTACCATTGTCAGCCATAACAGGATCAAGATAGAATTTTGCATCATCTTTTAATAATTTTGGCAATTCTTTCTCTAAAAACTTGATTTGTCGAACGCTACCTAAGTAACCTACATATGCTGCATCAAATTTTAAGCCAAATGAGTGCCAATGATCCACGATTTTTTCCATTTCATCAGTTAAATCTAGAAATGTGAATCCTTCAAATCCAGGCCCTGTATGTGTTGATAACAAGGCTGTTGGTAAAATAGTTCCTTGTAGGTGCATACTTGATAGAATTGGTAATGCCACTGTTGTAGAACATTTACCGAAGCTAGAAGCATCGTGAATAATTAAAATATTTTTCATGTAAAATTCATCTCCCCTTAATTAAAACTAACCATATTATACACAAGACAGATATGTTGTCTACTAATTTGCCACAATATTGACTAGTTTGTTTGGTACAACGATTTCTTTGCGAATTGTTTTACCAGCAATTGCTTCTTGCACTTTCTCGTTTGCATGGGCAATTTCTAACAATGCTTCTTTGGCACTATCATTAGGCACTTGTAATTTCGCTTTGATTTTACCATTCACTTGAACAACGATTTCGATTTCATCGTCAACGATCATCGCTGGATCATATGTTGGCCAGTCTACGTATGAAATACCAGGTTCGTTTCCAACAATTACCCACATTTCTTCTGCTAAATGCGGAGCGATTGGGGCAATCAATTGAATAAAGCCTTTCACGTATTCATAGTATAGGCTTTCAGCTTTATTAGCTTCATTTACAAATACCATCATTTGAGAAATGGCTGTATTAAAGTGTAGGTTGTCAAAGTCTTCCGTTACTTTTTGAACTGTTTGGTGGTAAACTTTGTCTAATTCACCTGTGTTCATTGTCGTAATACGGTCACGCATTTTGCCATTTTCATCAACTAGTAAACGCCATACACGTTCTAGGAAACGACGAGAACCTTCAAGGCCATTCTCAGACCAAGCGATTGACGCATCTAGAGGGCCCATGAACATTTCATATAGACGCAAGGTATCTGCCCCGTATTGGTTGACTACATCATCAGGGTTTACAACGTTCCCTTTAGATTTAGACATTTTCTCATTACCTTCACCAAGAATCATCCCTTGGTTATATAGTTTTTGGAATGGTTCTTCATTTGGTACAACGCCTAAATCATATAAGAACATATTCCAGAAACGTGCATATAGTAAATGCAATACCGCATGCTCTGCCCCACCTATATACAAGTCCACATTGTACCAGTAGTCTAAAGCTTCTTGAGAAGCAAATTCATTTGAATTTTTAGGGTCGATATAACGTAGGAAGTACCATGATGAACCTGCCCATTGTGGCATTGTGTTTGTTTCACGGCGGCCTTTCATGCCTGTTTCAGGATCAGTGACATATAACCACTCTTCAATATTGGCTAATGGAGATTCACCTGTACCAGATGGTTTAATGTTGTCAGTTTTTGGTAAACGAACTGGTAGCTCATCTTCTGGAACTGCAGTTGTTGTGCCATCTTCCCAATGGATAATTGGAATTGGTTCACCCCAGTAACGTTGACGAGAGAAGACCCAGTCACGTAAACGGTATGTTGTTTGACGTTCACCGCGACCTGAAGCTGTTAACATTTCAATCGCTTTTTCAGTTGCTTCTGCAGTTTCTAAACCGTTTAATTCACCTGAATTAATGTGAGGACCGTCTCCGGTGTATGCTTCAACAGCAACATCGCCACCTTCAATTACCGGTTGAATTGGTAGGTTGAATTGTTTAGCGAATTCGTAGTCACGACTATCATGGGCAGGAACCGCCATAACAGCACCAGTACCGTATGAAGCTAAAACATAGTCTGCAACCCAGATTTCAAATGGTTCACCAGTTAATGGGTGGATACCGTAAGCACCGGTGAATACCCCAGTTTTTTCTTTGGCTAAATCTGTCCGGTCTAAGTCAGATTTCATTGAAGCTGCAAGTAAATAAGCTTCCACTTCTTCACGTTGCTCTTCAGTCACGATTTGACGCACCAAGTCATGTTCAGGTGCTAAAACAGCGAAAGTTAAGCCGTAAATAGTGTCTGGACGCGTCGTAAAGGCATCAAAAGTTAAGTCGTGATCTTTAATATCGAAAGTTAATTGCGCACCTTCTGATTTACCAATCCAGTGACGTTGCATTTCAACAACTGAATTTGGCCAGTCAACATTTTCCAATCCATCTAATAAACGGTCAGCGTAAGCAGTAATCCGTAATACCCATTGTTTCATTGGTTTACGAACGACAGGGTGGCCACCACGTTCTGACTTACCGTCGATGACTTCTTCATTGGCTAGTACTGTTCCTAGGGCTTCACACCAGTTAACCAAGATTTCGTCTTCGTAGGCTAAACCTTTTTCAAATAATTTAGTAAAAATCCATTGTGTCCATTTGTAGAATTTTGGATCAGTTGTATTGATTTCACGGTCCCAATCATAAGAAAAACCTAGTGATTTGATTTGACGTTTAAATGTGGCGATATTTTTCGCAGTGAAATCAACTGGGTCATTCCCTGTGTCTAATGCATATTGTTCAGCTGGTAATCCAAACGCATCCCAGCCCATTGGGTGCAATACGTTATAGCCTTGTGCACGTTTATAACGAGACATGATATCTGTTGCTGTATACCCTTCTGGATGTCCTACGTGTAGTCCAGCCCCTGATGGGTAAGGGAACATGTCTAGTGCGTAATATTTAGGTTTTGAATAATCCTCTAAAGTTTTAAACTCTTTATTCTCGTCCCAATATTTCTGCCATTTCTTCTCAATTACTTTATGATTAAAAGCCATTATTTTCTGTCTCTCCTTTAATTGTGAAAATAAAAAAAGCCCTATACACGTCAAAAAAACGTATATAGGACGAAATAATTTCGTGGTACCACCTATGATTTGTACTCTTCATACCGATAACGTTGGCGTGACGTGGTAACGGATCTTACTGTCGTCACCAACTTATAATCCAGCCTAATTCACACGGGGTTCAAATATACTCACACCAACCGTATACTCGCTTTATTGAACACACCTTGTTACTACCTCTGAAAAAGTTCAAATATTGCCTTTATTCTAGCACTTTCACCCAGTAAAAGCAAACCCACTCAATCCAGATTTTCCGGGCTTATTTGGCTTTTCTAGCGACTAACTGACCCTTAATGTTATCAAAGACTACTTGCACTGGCATTTCTTTATGGGCAAATAATTGGTAGTTTAATTTAGCTTGGTAAACTAACATATCTAAACCACCAATGACCACACAATTTCTTGCTTTTGCTTGTTGCATAAACCGGGTTTCCATAGGTTCGTAAATCACGTCCATGACCACTGTCCCCTCTTGTAACCAGTTTTCGTCCGCCAAAATGGATTGGCCCTGGCTTGATCCCATCCCTAGGCTCGTTGATTGAATCACGATTTCAGCATTCTTGACTGCTTGACCTACATGATCTTGGTCTGAAAGGTCAATCAGTTTTAAATTGATTTGTGGGTAATCCGCTCTTAAAGCATCGCACAACTTAATCAATAGGTCTTTTTCTTGGATATTTCGTGCCACCACAGAAATATCTGTCATGCCCTCAATGATGGCCTGGACAATAATGATCCTAGTCGTTGCGCCAGATCCGTAAACGACTAACCGCTTGCCGACAAGGTCCACGCCCCTATTTTTCACGGCAAGCCATAAGCCGGCACCATCAGTATTGTAGCCTACCCATTGCCCATTGTCGTCTCGGGTAATCATGTTAATAGCGTTGACATATTGACTAGCAGCATCTAAGCGGTCAACCGTCTGCATGGCATTGAATTTCCCTGGCATGGTAATGTTAATCCCTTGAACGTCTAGGGCTTTCAAATGCTCAATCCGTTCAATTGTGTCATCTTCGCTCGTTTCAAAAGCGATGTAGACCATATTCAGGTCTTGAGCTTTAAAAGATGTATTGTAAATGATGGGTGAAAGCGAGTGGCTCAAAGGTTGGCCAATCACTGCTGCAAACTTCGTTGTCCCGTTAATATCTGTAATTGAGTCCACGCTTTAAGCCTCCGCTTCTACGATTGTGATAGGTAATTTATCGGTTTTTAGATCAGTGAAAATGGTCTCTAACCAGCCGGCATATTGGTCAAAAGTAATGGTTTTAAGTTCACATTTACCGAATGATTCAGGGAAGATTTCTGTAATTTCCCCACCCCGACGCTTCTTGTCGTTGGTCATGGCAGCAAGAATATCCTCAAAGGTATACTCTTTTGCCACATGCACTTGGTCTAATAGATGGTACTGGTTGAGTAAATTGTTAAAACGGTCAGCCAAACTTAAGGCTGTCAGCCCTTCTTTTTCAGCCATTAATTGGGTCAAAATCATACCCGTTGCAACGCCTCGACCGTGGGAAACTTTGTAATGTGATACTTGTTCAATCGCGTGTCCAATAGTATGACCAAAGTTCAATAATTGACGCAAGCCTAAATCTAGTTCGTCTTCTAGCACAACGCTTCGTTTAATCTCAACACAACGTTTAACAACAGCTGCCAAGTCTTCGCTCAAGGCATTTAAAGGTTGGTCGCGGGTCATTAAGTTGTTCAGTAAATCACTGTCTAAAATCATGCCGTATTTAATTAATTCGGCACACCCATCTTCGAAAATACTTTGCGATAAAGTATGGAAGGTAGTTAAGTCACAAAGGACGCGTGCTGGCTGATAAAAGGCGCCAACTAGGTTTTTTCCCTGGGGTAAGTCGATGGCCGTTTTGCCGCCTACTGAAGAATCAATAGCTGAAAGTAAGGTCGTCGGAATTTGAATGTAAGGAATGCCACGCAAGTAAGTCGCTGCTGTAAATCCAACTAGATCACCAATTACCCCACCTCCCAAGGCAATCAGGACGTCTGAACGTGAATAATTCAAAGTTGCCAACTCTTCTTGCAGGCGGATGTAGTTTGCAGATGATTTCTGGGCTTCTCCGGCCGGTAGGGTAATGGTGTTGACATCAGTCGTAATTGGGCTAATCGCCTCTTGTAAGGTCCCTAGGTAGCCATATGAAGCGACGTTCTCGTCAGTCACGATCATCACCTTACGTTGCTGAACTAAATCTTCCAGATGGTGTCCGGCATTTTTAATCAAATCGTTGTCAATGATCACATCATAGGGATTGGCAACTGCTACATTTACATTTTCCAATTTCATTCCTCAATTCTTTAAAATACGTTTGTCGATAAGTTGTTTAACCGGTGTTTGTAGATTAATTTAAATCCGCTAAGAATGTGTGTAATGCTTGCACTTTCTCAGTTAACGCCTTGTACTCATCTAAGTATAACGATTGTCGGCCGTCTGACCAAGCCTCATCTGGATTTTGATGAATTTCAATGATCAAGCCGTCAGCGCCAGCAGCCACCGCAGCCATAGCCATTGATTCAACCCACTCACGTTTCCCTACAGCATGACTCGGGTCAACCACAATTGGTAAGTGCGTTTTTGAACGTAAAACAGGAATTGCTGATAAATCTAAAGTGTTTCGCGTACTTGTTTCGTAAGTACGAATACCACGTTCACATAAGATCACATTCGGATTACCTTGGGCTAATATGTATTCAGCCGCCATTAATAAGTCTTCGATTGAAGCAGCCATACCGCGTTTTAACAAGACTGGTTTTGTCGTTTGACCAATTGCTTTTAATAAGTCGAAGTTCTGCATGTTTCGTGCACCCACTTGGTACATATCGATCCCATCGAATAAATGCACTTGTTCAACAGCCATCACCTCTGTCACCACTGGTAAGTCGTATTTCTTACCAACAGCCTCTAACATGTCTAAACCTTCTTGCCCTAAACCTTGGAATGCGTATGGAGATGTACGTGGTTTGAACGCCCCACCGCGTAACATATTGGCACCTGAATCTTTCACCGCTGCAGCCACTTCGTCTAATTTATCCAAGCCCTCGATTGAACATGGGCCACCGATCATGGCAAAATGACCATCACCAATTTGGATATTGCCTACCTGTACAACAGACGGCGTCGACTTGTATGATAAGCTCGCTCGTTTGTATGGCTCTTTAATATTGGCTAAAATCGTTTCTTCGGTTTCTGCAGTCATTACTTGTGTATTCATTTTATTTTCTCCTTTTTTAAAACGCAGTATCAATAGTCATTTTCCAAGGTTGGTATTTAAGCAAGAAAAAAGCCCTTTACAACAAAACCACCCTTGAGTGATTTTTGTTGTAAAGGACTTTCTTGTGTAACTAGCGCCTATGCTAGTTGTTTAAGAACTAAAGCCATATCCTTTTTTAAGTACAACAAAATCACCTTTACCAAAACCGTAAAAGTAAAAGTAAAAGTTGAAAAAGTTATAGAATGTTGTACTTAGTAATGATTTCATGGCTGTAGTCCTCCTCTCGCTATCTGATAATGCAACTTTAGCAATTTTTTTTAATCTTGTCAATAAAATTCTAATTCGATTCTAATTTTATCAAAAAAACACCCCAGCTTGTAAAGGGGGAGCTAAACAAGCTGAGGTGTCATAATTTGATCAAATTAGTTTAGTTTTAAGACTTGGCCAATGTACAAGTTGTAGTTTGATAAGCCGTTCAATGTCATTAACTCATCTAAGCTTAGACCGTTGTTTTTAGCGATACGGTATAAAGTTTCACCAGATTTAACTGTATGTGTCTTCGCGCTTGAAGAAGCCGAAGAAGATGCAGTTGATGTAGATGAACTTGTTGACGCACTTGAAGACGCTTGACTAGATGAAGCTTGGCTAGATCCACCAGCTGTAAATACTTTACCTGGGTGAATTAAGTCAGAACCACCGTTTAAGGCACGGGCTTCCGCTAATGAAATACCTAAGGCACGCGCTACAGTGTAAATA
>NZ_JVVG01000053.1:0-82063 GCF_001053265.1 Carnobacterium sp. 1290_CSPC | reverse complement strand
TGAGACTAGGACGTTGCCATGCAAGATGAAAAACCAGTAGCTTCGGCTACTGGTTTTTTTTGTGGTCATTTTTCAAAAAAGGAAGGTTTAAACGTACTTTATAAACATGGCGTGGTCGATTTCTAGGTAGAGGTTGTTATGACGCCATTCGCGTTCATAGCCGAGACTATTACTGATAAAATGTTGATTGCCTTGCTTTATTTGGTGTCTGATGTGAACGTGTCCCATGATTGATTGTTTGATTGGGTAATCTTGATAGAAGGGTAAGTAGTCGTCGGTTGCGATATAGGCATTGAAGAAGTCGAACACCCGGTGTGGCATGGGAATAGTAAACTCAGGAATGGTGATGACATGGGTCAGAAGAATGATGTTTTTGGGTTGATGATCTGCCATGACTTGATCTAAGGTTTCTTTGGTTTCCTGAGCGAATTGCTTAGAGACTTCTTTGTCAGTTGCTTGCCAATCTAGCCGGACTTTGTCTTGCCAGGTGACGAGTTTGTGACGGCCGGTCTCTAACTTTTCTTTTGTAAAGGCTGGATCATGGTAGGCATGGTTGTACCAACCTGTATGACCGACAACCGCAGTATCGTTGCCCACTATCAATGCTTTGTTTAACATGCTTTGCGGGTGACTTTTAAAGGTGTCGTGGATAGTCAATGTATGTTTTTTGGCCGACTTTGCTTCCCAGTAATCATGGTTACCTGGTATAAAATAAATCTTAGCGCCGGATTGGGCTTGTAACTTTTCCACAAATGCAATGGTCTTCTCGAAATGGTTAGAGATGTCACCACCGATAAAGACTTCGTCTAGTGCTTGGTCGTTGATGTAGGCGGATAGGGTATGAAGAAAGTCTGTTTCTTGTAGTGTCTTACTGCGGTCGATATGTATATCTGATATAAATCCTAGTTTCATTTGTTTCACCCTTATTCTTGGAATCAACTCTATTCTACCATATGGCTTGAGAAGGCATATTAATTGAATTTCTACTGTCGAAAGCATACCATGAGTTTATAAACAAAAACTAGGAGGTATTATAAATGGTAGACAATATTCAACCATTCACACAAGATGAATTTGAGAAAGAGATTAAGGATTTTCAAGAGATTACAGCAAATGTGGCGAAAGGGTTCTTAGAAGAAGACGAAGCTAAATTGGTATTTATTGGTCGTCCTACTTGTCCTTTCTGTCGTAAATATTTACCAAAATTAATCCAAGCCTTAGGCGATGATGTAAGCAGTACATACTATTTAAATTCTGAAGAAACAGCAACTGATGATGCTTTATCTGACTTCCGTTTTGAAGTGGGCGCTAAAACTGTTCCTTCATTAGTTTACGTTGGTGGAGACGGTAAATTTAAAAACTTAAATGCGGATTCTTCAAATTCTGTAGCGGAAATTGCGCAAGCTATTAAAGGGTAATGCCAGGTTAAAGGCAAGTTTAGTAAATATATCTTTGCTAAACCCTTAAGAAAGGTTTAAAGCGCATGAAATCGTTTGAATATATCTATATTTTTCTTTAGACTTATAGGTATAGAAAGGTGTGATTTTAATGAAAACGCCAAAAGTAGTGATGGGATTCCTAGCTGCCGGAGTATTAGCAGCTGGATATACTATTACACAAGTTCAAGCGGATGAAAATGCACAAGATTTATATACAAGTAATGTGGCATCATCTCAAGTTGAATCAGCTACGTCAAGTAGTGAATCAACTAGTCAATCGGAAGAAGCAAGCACAAGTACTGAGGAAATAGCCACTAGTGAGAGTGAGTTAGCTTCAGATACGTCTGAAACTTCAGCTACTAGTGAGGCAACAGACACTATTGCAACAGATACTGAGGAAGCAAGTAGTCCTGTAGTGGAAACCACTACAAGTGAAGAACTGACAGATCAAACTGACACAGATACACCAGCTGCGGAGCCTGCAGTTGCTGAAGAAACAGCAGTGGAAGAAGCTGAATCAGCTGATCAAGTAGCAACAGAAGTTGCACCAGCAGCTAGTGAAGAAGCTACTAGTGTGCCTGACCAAACTGAAAACCGTCAAATTATTATTGATCGTGTAGGTTTAGCAAGTGATGCACTAGATGGTTATAGTGATGAGCAAATTGCACAATCACGTGTAGAAGCAGAAAACTTAGGTTCAGACCCCGGTTATTCTTACTCATGGTTATTGCAACAAACGCCAGCTAACGCTGCAACACAATCAATGTAACAAATAAAATTAAAGAACCACTTCCCTTAAATCCATTGAAGATTTAGGAAGTGGTTCTTTTTATCATTCATTCGATACTTCTTTTAGTCATCTAAGAAAGCTTCCATCCGTTTGATGAAGTCTTTTAATACAGTAATACGCGCGTGACGTTTGTCGACCCCAGAAATGACTTTCCATGGGGCTTCTTTAGTAGAAGTTGCAGCAACCATTTCATTCATGGCGGTGTTATAGATGTCAAATTTATCCCGGTTTCGCCAGTCTTCATCAGTAATTTTGTATTGCTTGTCAGGGTCTTTTTCCCGGCCCATAAACCGGTCATATTGGGTGTCTTTATCAATGATAATCAGGTATTTCAATAGGAGATAGTCCTGGTCAGTGATGTTGTGTTCCATCTGGTTAATTTCTTCGTAAGCTTCTTGCCACCGGTAAACTGGCGTCAGGTTTTCGATTCGTTCAACTAAGACACGGCCATACCATGTGCGGTCAAAAATCGTCATCCGTCCCAAACTTGGGAAGTCTCGGTAAAATCGCCATAGGTAATGGTGATTCAACTCTTCATCATTTGGGGCAGCGACGGTAGCCACGTCATACCCACGAGGGTCCATCAACCGGGTTAAGCGTTGGTAATTCCCACCTTTACCGGCAGCATCTGACCCCTCGTAGGCTACAATAACCCCTTTGTTTTCTTGGTAAGCCCTAAACAACAAGTTGGCAGCCTGTTCTTGCAAGTCTTCCTTGATGTCATCATAATCTTTTTTTGAAATTATTGGTGAATGATCAACTTGCCCCACGATATCTGGACTATTACCAATAAAGTCTAAGTCTAATTGCGGACGTGTCAAATCTCTAGACAGCCAATCTTCTAAGCAATCGATACAAGTTTTGAGGGCCAAACGGGATTGATCCTTTTGGTCATCCACATGTAGGATATGCCATGGCGTTTCCTCAAAGTTTGTTTTCTCCAAAATCTCCGTAAAGTGTTTACGGTAAGCCTTGTAGTTTTTCAACTGGTCCTTATCTTGCTTGGTGACTAAGACTTTCCGGTAAGGATCTTCTTTCAAAGCCTCAATCCGGTCCGCCATTTCGTCCTTACTATGGTGGATAAAGAACTTGACCACTATGGTATCATCGTGGGCGAGGGCTTTTTCAATAAAGGAAATATCGTCTAAAACATGATTAAGTGTTTTCTCCTTCATATCCAGCTGGTGGAAGAGGTCATAGTAGAATGAGCGGTCGAAGAAGACGATCTGACCGCGCTTAGGCGACCGCATGAAGAATCGGCGCAAATACGGGCGCTGTTCATCTTCCAAAGTACTTTCATCAAATACGGCCACTTCATAATATTTAGGGTCTAGTTCACGCGTCAAATCCTTGAGCAAGAATCCTTTACCAGAAGCCTCCCAACCATCCACAATCACCAGCATACTTTTCTTGGTTTCTTGTAGTTGGCGGTGTAATTCAGCAAATTTCTCACCTAATTCTGACCGTTTCATATCCTGTAATTCGACTGGAATACTTGTTCTATGAGTGTTTTTGTTGGGTAACATCCGCGTCACTTCTTTCTTTTTGTCAAAATGGCAATTAATATTTAAGGTCATTTTCTTGTATATACATTATAAAGCATAAATGCAATAATGCATAAGGATTGTGCTATTTTCGGTAAAACAGTAGGTATTTTAAAGGAATCCAAGAGTTTTATGATAAAATAATTAGGAAGTACTATATGAAAGAAGGAAAACTGAATGAGAGATTTTAAACTAGCGGTCGATCACTTCCATGAAACGGCCTATAAAGACAAACAAGACATATACGAAGCATTAGCGCGCACCCATTCGCCACACACTTTAGTGATTACTTGTGGTGATTCACGTATTAATGTTGAGAGCTTGTTACAAGCCGGCCCCGGTGAAGTTTTCCAAATCCGAAATATCGCAAATATCGTACCAGAATACAACGACCCAGACCCAGTATTATCCTTACAAGCAGGTTTAGATTTCACTGTAACCTCATTAAAAGTCAATAATATTATCTTACTTGGCCATATCAACTGCGGGGGCTGTAACACTTGTTTGAACCCACCAGAAAATTTTGACGAAATGCCTTATTTAAAAGAATGGCTTAGCAAGTTAAATCCAGTCAAGGAATCTATCGCAGACCAATTAGCAGCCTTAGATGATCCAGTTGCTAAGAGTGACTTGATGGAAAAAACGAATATCATTACCCAATACAACCACTTAATGGAATACCCAATCATCGCTGACCGTGTGGCAGCCGGAAACCTAAAAGTAGAAGGTTGGCATTTCCATACGGATGAAGGTTTTGTTGAAGTTTATCAACCTGAAACCAAGACATTCACGCGACTTTAAGTTAAAATAGATATAATTGAAGCGTCCTTAAATCAAAAGGACGTTTTTCTTTTCGATTTGAAGGAGGGACAAGAGACGATGAATCCACAGAAAAATCAGTTAGAAGCGATCCAGCAGCTGATCAAAAATCCGAAGTCGGTTATAGGGATAATCTTAGCGGCGTTAGCAGTCTATGCCTCGCAAGAACCGTGGAATACGGACGACCAGAACAACAATCAAAGTGACCAAGCACAAGTAGCTGACAGCGAATCAGATTCTTCAACGACTAGTGAATCTGCAACAGAATCCGCTCAAGCAACAGACGGGGACACAGTCCAAGTGGCTGAAGACAGAACTTACACAAGTCCTGAAGAAGTAGCTGCCTACATTGACCAATATGACACACTGCCAGAAAACTATATCACCAAATCCGAAGCCGAAGATTTAGGTTGGGAATCTAGCGACGGCAACTTGTGGGAAGTAGCAGAAGGCATGTCAATCGGTGGCGATTATTTTGGAAACTATGAAGGCCTACTGCCAGAAGAAGACGACTACCGAGAAGCAGACGTTAATTATGTCGGCGGCTTCCGCGGCGCTGAACGCATTATCTATTCAGACGACGGCGATATTTACTACACGGACGACCACTACGAATCCTTCCAACAACTCTATTAATCTTAAGGAGTGACAGGCATGCAAACACTTATCATTGATGGACAAGACCTTTATGGGCAAAAGGACTTGCACGATTACCTAGCAAAAGCCCTAGATTTCCCTAGCTATTACGGTGCCAATCTAGATGCCCTTCACGACATGCTAACTTCATGGCAAACACCCATCATCATTTACTTAGTCAACCTAGATGCCTTGTCAGAACACCTAGGCGCGACTTACAGCAAAAAGTTCCTCAAATTATTGTTGGATGTTGAAGAAAAGAATGCATTCTTGACGATTCTTAGGTAAGATGAAGACAAAGCATTTCTAGACGAAGCAATAAAACGAGCGAAGGAGGGAAGAAATGGGCGTAATGTTAACGTTAGCCTACGAGGTTGCGATTAAAGACCAACAAGTGGCCCTTGAAATTATCAATCAGGCCCACACCATGATTCAAAGCAAATTCCAACCAGCCTTAATGTCTGACAATATCCAATTAGACCATGCCATTCATAAGCAATCTATCCTATTTGCCGATGGTATGTCAGCATTCTTATACTACCGCCTTTTACAACAGGCCATTTACCCCATTCAAATCAATGGGGGGCTAGGTCTATCTGAGGATATTGCCCAGTCATTAACCTATTCAGAACAAGTATTAAAAGAAGCACAGAGAATGGGCGAAGGCTACATTCTATACAATGCGAACTTTTTTGAAGACGGCTTATTAAATATGCAATTGATTAACTGGCAAAAAATCATCCAAGAACAAACGCCAGTTGCCAGGGTATTGTCATTCCTCTATGAAATCCAAGCCCCTGTCTATGTTGACGGATCTATGTTGACCCAAGATTTCTTAGGGGGAGACTTGATTGCGCTAGACCAAGCCAAACAAGCCCTATATGCAGACGATGAAAAATTATTATCTATGACAGATATCAACTTTTCAGCCCGTAAAACCAGCAAGTGGTTGGAGGTTTTTGACCAAGTCGATAAAAACAAGTATTTTATCACCGGTTTATTTAAAAAAGGCTATGCCACAGCCGTTGCCAATATGACCTACATGACCCGGCAAAATATTGATTACCATTTCCGCAGTGGACGGTTCGCGTTTGAGCGAGACATGCTTGCGACAATTGTCTTACAAATGGACCGCGAGATCGCCGCACTAGGTTAGGTAAAGTGAATAAGTGGATCAGTAGACCAGTGGAAAAGGAATACATGAGAAAAAGGTTTGAGAATCACTATTTACTGAGGGATTTTCAGGCCTTTTTTCTTTGGGATGGATTGTAAACAATAAGTAAATATTATGTTTACAAAAACGAAACTTTTCCAAAGGGTTTTCTACTTGAGCAAGGGCGAAAGTCTTTGGTAATATGAATAAAGAAAGCGTTCGGAAGAACCGAATTAAACTGAACGCTAAAGGAAGCATTATAGGGATGATGTTATTTGAATGGGATTGAAAGGAAAATGGTGAACGATTCATGGAATCATGGGATAAACAAGCAAGTCGCCGTAAAGCCAAGCTACAAGGGCTAAAAGAAAAGATTTACTTGAACTGTGTCAATATTGATGCACCCTTTATTAAGGCATTTTCACTGGCGCATATCTTATACTTAGCTGCCTTCTTTATGATTTTACTTGCCATGTTTATTTTTAGAGACTTTATCAACATCCACCAGGTAGTTATTGGTCGTGTCATGTTTACCATTTCCATTTTACAACAAATACTCTTATACTCTTGGTATTATTTCGAGACCAAATTCGACTTAAAACAAGCCTTGCCACTGCACATTTGTCGCCTATCAACCATAATGGGACTGATTTACCTACTAACAGGTAACCAAATGATCATGCAAGTATTATTCTATTTCGGAATTTACGCTTACTTCTCATTTTTTATGCCAAGCCGTATCAACAAAATTTACCACGTATCAGGCCTAAGCTACTTTTTAAACCATGTTATTACGATTTTGATTCCATTCTTCGCTTACTTCACCACAGGATGGACACCCTCAATCCGCGGTTTAATCGTGTCACTAGGTATTTTTGCAGTTTACTGGTTTGTCGCATTAATGGTCAACAAATCAACTGACGGTAACTATTTCTACATGAAATATCGCCCAGTACCAGCCTTAGATAAAGTCAACTTCAAAACCTATACAGTAGGAAACTTTATCTTTACAGTAGGGCTATTCTTGATTGGCTACAGCATCTTCAATTTCTTTGTCTAAATATTTTCTAAAAGAACATACGCACGCTGAGTTGAGCGCTAGCGCTACTTGGGGTGCTTTTTTCAATGATGGGCCACACGGGATACGCTAATAGTGGGATTCTTATAAGTTGGCGGCCAATGGGACGAGTGCTTGCTTGGATGAATTAAAATTCACCGGGACCCGACGCCAATGATTCAATACCTCAACAACATTATCGAGAAAAAATATACCCCCTTCCTATTCTTGTATCGACGGGTAGTGGGGACGACTTTAAACCGGGATATTTCAAACGGGCAAGTGACTATTCGCGAGTATGACTGCCCTATTGAAGAACGGTTTACGCATGCCCGGCTCTTTTATCCGGATGAAGTGCAACAAGCCATTGAGCCAGCACCTGTAATCCTTTACCTCCATGGTGGGCGATTCATCGGGCGCTAATATTGCTGCAGCCATGAATATCTATGACATCGAATCGGGTAACCAGTGGATTAAACAGCAAATTCTCCTTTACCCCGTCGTTAATATGGCACTTAAGGAAACGCCGGGTTATGAGTGGTCCTTGGACGAGTATGATATCCATGACAACGACGAAATCATTACCTTTATCGTCAAGTCACTTGGAATCGGTGTTCATTATATTAACAAGTTATATGTTAAAAATGTGGACCTCAAAGATCCGCTACTGTCGCCACTATTCGCTTCAGATAAAACCATTCAACAAATACCACCGACCGTTATTGTGACAGCGGAATACGATTTCTTGCGGATTGAGTCAGAAGCCTATGCCAAACGCCTGCTGACAAATGGTGTCCAAACGTCCTTCTTCCGTTACCTGGGTTTAGACCGTGGTTTTGTCGATAAATAGGGATTTCCCCCCAATCAGAAGATGCCTTAAATGAGATTGGTATCCGCTTTAGAGAGACCTTTGGCTTGGGGAAAATGACTGAATCTGAAAGTGTGTGACCTTTTCCTTCAATATCTAAATGGGTTTCATGTATAATAAGGTATATAGTATTTTTCACATACAGAAGAAAAAATGTAAGTGATCAATTTTAAAAGGATCAACAAAAAGGGAGTGTGTAAAATGTCTTATAAAATTTCACGAAAAGCTTCGGAGATAAACAAAGAAGCGAGTGCCATCCAGCAGGGGAATACCCTAGCGATTTTTGGTGCGACTTTAGTTACCGGAATTATTACAGGCTTGATTACTTGGGCAATTGAAATGATTACCGGCACAACCGATACGACAACCGCAACAGATTCTATGTTGACGATTGCGGGTATGGCATCGTTGATTATTACGATCTTTATTTCTTTCCCGTTAAGCTTAGGGATTGACTGGTCGGTTTTACGATTGGTGGATGAGGATCGTTTCCATATTGGGAATATTTTCGAACCCTTCCAACGTCGTTATTTCCGTAATATCTGGAACCAAATTATCTATACTATCGTCATCTTTTTATGGACAATCTTGTTTGCCGTAGTTCTTGGTGGTATTGGTGTTGGAATCTTCTACCTAACTGGTCAATCTTTAACACCGCCAGCTGACTTAACAGCAGGTGATTATTCAGGATTAGCAGGTCTTGCAGTAGGGTTAGCACTTCTTTTTATCATCTTGTATGTTATCTTGATGACAATCGTTACCTTGCGTTTAGCGATGAACAGCTACCTACTATTTGACAATGACCGTATTGGTGGCCGTAAGCCATTGAAAGTGTCTAAAGTCATGATGAAAGGGAACAAGTGGACATTATTCTGGATTGGTTTCCAAAATGCCCTTTACCCAGTTTTACTAGCTATTGTGATTTTTGGTGGTTTAGGACTATTAGGTGCCTTCCTAAATAACGGTGGTATCTTAATTGCTATCTTAGCGATTATCGCGACTGTAGCCATCATGATCTTCTCGATTAAATATACAATCCGTCAAATGGTTGCGACAGCTTTACTATACCGTTTAATTACTGACGAGCACGGTGATGACTTAGACCTTCGTTTTAAAGAATTAGACCTAACACCAGACGCACCAGTAAACAACTACCACACTGAGCAACGTCCAGCCTTTACGGAAAATGCAGCAGCCATTCATCCAGCTGATGATGTCGCAACAGGTACTGCCGCTAACCAAGCGATTAGTGAAACTGAAGCAGAAAAAGAAACAAAAGCCGCTGACCAAGCTGACAACCATGTTGGTGAAACAGCCACTATAGCAGCAGGCGCTGCCGCAGTATTCTCCTTAGCTGACGAAGAAAAAGCTGGCCAAGATGACGAAGTGACTGAATCTAGCGAATATAAAGCAGAGGCAGTAACTGACAATAATGCAGGTGGATCTTCAGCCTTACGTGGTTCATACCAAGTAGGTCAAGATGCAGATATACGTCAACCTTACCAAGCAACTTATACAGCTAGTGATGGTCCTATTTCAGCCATACGTAACCACTTTACGGTAGAAGCGTCTGATTATAACGTAGGAAGACCAGCACAAGAAAAGCCTAGCTTTGACTTGAACGCAGGTCCAGCATCAGAATCAGCAGCTGTACGTCACTCATACGTAGTGGGCGGTCAAGCAAGCTCAGATGATGCAACAAACAATGAGGACCAAACGCCGGGAAAGAAACCTTATAACATTATGGGCTACAATACACCAGACCGTACGGATTTTGGTAAAGTTGAAAACGCCAAGGATGTTATTCTAGCAACAGACAAGGCCGAATCAGGTGAAAACGGTATGTTAAACCCTGGGGATTTCGATAAAGATGTAGACTATGATCCTGAAATCGATCCAGATCAGCAAAACTAATTGAATACTTGTCAAAAAACAAACCACCACCGTTCCTTTATATAAGGAGGTGGTGGTTTTGGATATGTTGGATGTTTCCATGCAACTGATTGGCAATGTCGGCTTTCCTATATTCGTGTCGATTTACTTGATGACACGAACAGAGAAAAAGCTGGATGACCTAATAGCAGCCGTCGAAAAACTAGCACAATAGAGAAAGGCGTCTAGCCCATTCAATTTCGATGGGGCTAGGCGCCTTTTTAATGCAAGTTATTCACTTAAACCTTGATCAATGTTTAACAGGATTTCGTCAACTTCATTTGTTTCTTCACCATCAACCGCTCCGATACTATCAACAAGGCCTTCATTTGCATAAGGAGAGTCTTTTTGCCCGTCCCAAGCAGCCTTATGAATTTCAACAGCCACTTTTTCTGGAATGGCTAATGCTTGAATATCCGCAATCGCAGCTTCACGAACGGCTTTCATTGTCTTAAAGTGACGCAAGACTTTAGTCCGCGTCTTAGGACCTACCCCGTCAATGCCGTCCAGTTTAGAAGTAAAGGATTGTTTACTTCTAGTCTTACGGTGGAAGGTAATGGCAAATCTGTGGACTTCATCTTGAATCCGTTGCAAGAGATGGAAGGCCTGGGACCGAGGATCAAGCGGGATAATGGTTAGAGGATCACCAAAAATCAGGTTGGCCGTCCTATGCTTATCATCCTTGACCATACCAGCCACTGGAATGTCTAAACCAAGCTCATCTTCCAAGACTTCCTTGGCAGCATTCACTTCAATTGCACCACCATCCATCAAGATTAAATCAGGGAAATCCCCATTCTCTTTCAGGAGGCGTCCATAACGACGGCGGATAACTTCTTGGGTTGTCGCAAACTCATTGGATCCATCAACCGTCTTGATCTTGTACTTGCGGTACATAGATTTATTCGGACGCCCGTCCTCATAAGCCACCATCGCCGATACAGGGTTTGTCCCTTGGATATTTGAATGGTCGAAGCTTTCAATGACTTTTAAGTAGGGCAAGTTCAAGGCTTCAGACAATTGGTCAATAGCACCAGTCGTTTTTTGTTCCTTCATAGCCAACAATCTAAATTTGTCTAGATGGGCAATCTTGGCATTTCGTTGTGCCATCTGCAGCATCTTGTGCTTGTCGCCTCGTTTAGGTGTCGATACCTTCACTTCAACCGTATCCGAAATCAATTCATTGTCCAAGTTACCCGGCACCAAAATTTCTTTAGGCTTAGTATGGTTGGCTTCTTGGTAGAATTGGACGATGTAGGAAGTCAACTCCTCTTCGGGGTCAGAATACACTGGGAAAAGGGCCGAGTCCCGCTTAATAATAGAAAACTGCCGTAACAAGAATACCTGGATGGAAATCCAGCCTTTGTCAAAGTAAAAGGCGAAGACATCACGGTCATTGTATTGCTTGGACATGATATTTTGCGGTTCAACCGTTTGTTCAATATAGTTGATTTGATCACGGTACTCAGCAGCTCGTTCAAACTGCAAGTCTTCAGAAGCAGCAACCATTTTCTCCTTCAAATCATCTTTAATATTCTTCACGTCACCATTTAGGAAACGGCGAATCCGTGCTTTCTGCGCCTCATATTCTTCAACCGGCACCTCATGGTCACAAGGACCAATACATTGTCCGAGATGGTAATAGAAACAAGCCCGCTTTTCATTCTTCCCGCACTTACGCAAAGGATAAGTCTTCTGTAGCAAATCAAGCGTACCGGATGCAGCATAAATATTCGGATAGGGACCAAAGTACTCGCCACCATCATCCTCCACCACAGACGTAATAATCATCTGCGGATCGCGCTCCTTGGTAATCTTGATATAAGGATACATAGTCCCATGCTTCAAGCGAATATTGTAGTGAGGCTGGTGTTTCTTAATCAGATTAATCTCCAGCAACAAACTCTCTTTATCCGTTTGTGTGACAATATAGTCAAAATGGTCAATTTCACTCACAAGCTGAGCCGTCTTCCCGGTATGGGTCGACTTGAAATAAGAACGGACACGATTTCTTAAATTCTTCGCTTTACCAATATAAATAATTTGGTCATCCGCATTCTTCATAATGTAGCAACCAGGTAAAGTTGGTACAAGGGTTAACAAATTCTCAATTAACTCACTAGCCATCCTTGGCCTCCTTTCGTCAATAATAGCGGCCCTAACATAAGGCCTCCAAGTTTAAATGAATCATTTCATAAAGATTGGTTGTCGCTTATATCGCAATTACTATTTGTTATGCTAGTGAACTTTCTAAGAAAAGTAACACTTATATTGAAATATGGCTAATCTTGATTATCCGAACTATAATCAAATTACCGCCGCGTTAGTTGGTGATCCTTAAAAGCGCATGCCAGCAACTAGCACGGTCAAACTTCGCCACTAATGCCATATCAAAATAGTGCGATATCTTTCTATAACTACCTTACGTGTTTCTTATTTTAGGATAAGTATTTTTTCCTCTTCAATCCAAAATTATACCACGCAGAGGTGGTTTTGGGCAGTAATTTGAATGCGTGGGTGAAATAGTAGCTTAGAATTGGTATATTTCGTCTTTGTGTTATAAGGATTGGGATGGATATGGTAAAATATACAACAAAGCTAGCAAGTACAGGGCAGTCCTTTTTCAAGAGGGCTACATGTAGATAAAGCAAATTTCCTAGGCTGAGTGAGATTTGAGTTTGGGAAACAAAAACCAAGGAGGAATTGTTATGGCAAAAAAATCAGCTTTCAACACTTTATTAGGCTTGGGCACCTTAGCTTTAGGTGCTGCTTATGTTAGGTGGCAAAACTATACTGTTGGAACGACAGATTACTTTGTCGAGAATCCTCAATTTAAGGATAGTTTAAATGGTTTTACCATTGCCCACCTATCTGATTTACACTTACCTGACCAAAATGTAAATTTGAATGATATTTTAGACCAAGTCTATAAAATACAGCCAAATATTATCGCCATTACCGGGGATATTGTGCAAACTGATGCTACTAATTTAGATGAAGCGACCTTGTTTACATTTTTTAAAGCTTTGACTGACATTGCACCAACATTTGCCACTTTTGGTAATCATGATGCAGCGTCATTGCAACATAACCTTTTAGTCCGCACCATGGGAGCAGCAGGTATTGTTCATTTGAATGACCGGGCCATTACCTATACTTATAAGGGTCAACCGCTGACCTTGATGGGCTTAGATGATAAAATGAATAAATATTTCTTAGTTGGAGATGCACTGAGAACAGTTGATTTAACAGCTGAACAAATGGCTCAACCAAAGATTTTATTAGCTCATCACCCAGAAGCATTCTTACGGTATCATGAAAATATCAATAAATCACCTGATTTGGTTTTATCAGGTCATGCCCATGGTGGCCAAATTCGTGTACCAGGTATTGGTGGTTTATTTGCACCTAACCAAGGAAAATTACCAAAATATACTTCAGGTGTATTCTATTTGCCAGGTAACCCTGACAAGCAAATGGTGGTATCTCGCGGGATTGGGGCGTCAAGCTTCCCAATTCGCTTAAACAACCGTCCTGAAGTGATTGCAGTCCATTTAACAACGGATATTGGCCGGGCTGTTGATGGGTTAACCAAGTCAATTGATTACATCACTGAACAAGAGGGCGGGGTAACCTTTCAGCAAGTTGAAAAGCAATACCTAGCCCGCAAACAAGAACGTGCGCAAGCGCAAGGCTACTTTTCAGTAACACCGGATGCCACAAGTAGCCACGAAATTATCGATGCCATTGATAAAGAAGCAAATGTTGATGCCTATACATTGGTGCCGAATGAGGAGGAAACGGATATGACAGATCCAAGAGAAAATCCTTTTGTAGACAATAATGACTATGATGATGATGCAGTAGACCGTTCGACGATCGAAGCCCCTAAATATGAGGCTGATGATGAGGAGAAAGTACCGCATAACCCAAGTATTAAGTCGTCTTATATCTTGTTGGACCCAGAAACAAATGAAAAAACAGTCGTAGATGAAAACGTAAATGCAGAGAAAATTTTCTCTGATAATTTAAATGAAGATGTATTTATTGTGAAGGACCCTAAGAAAAAATAGGGGGTTAATAACTTAAAGGAGAGGGCCTAACCATGGCCCTTATCTTTTATAGGGATAAGAACCCAAAAGCAGTAAATTAGAAAAAAGAAATAGAGGACTAAAATGACGGAAAATGATACACAAACAACTGGTTTTGTAAGCCAATTACCTACTGGCCTTCAAGAAAAATGGCAGTCAGCTGGCTTTGGCCAAGCAACTGACATTCAAACGGAGACCTTCCAACCCATGTATGATGCTCAAAGTGTGATCGCATCAGCACCAACAGGTTCAGGGAAAACCTTGGCTTATTTACTACCGGTTTTAAGCCGAATGGTGGCTGAACGAGAAGCGTCCCAAGGTCAATACAATGGGGGCTTGAAACTGATTGTTTTGGTGCCTTCACAAGAATTGGCTTCCCAAGTTGGGGATGTGGTCCAAGCGTGGGCACGAGCTGTTGACTTCAAAGCCATGAAAATTATTGGTGGCGCCAATGTGAAGCGGCAAATTGAGAAAATTAGAGAAAGACCGGATATTGTAGTCGGAACTTCAGGCCGGATGATTGAACTGATTGACCAACGTAAGTTGAAGGTTCATGAAGTGGATACCATCATTATTGATGAGGCGGATGCTTTGTTAGATGAGGAACATATTGGCCAAACCAAGCAATTCGTTAAAAAATTACCGGGTAGAGCGCAAGTAGCTTTATTCTCAGCAACAGTACCAGATACTTTGGCTGGCTTAGCTAGTGACTTATTGGCTGAACCTGTGGTTGAATTGGCAGCTGAAAAAATAAGAACGGCCTTTGAAAAACAACGACAAGATGGCTATATTAACGTTCCTGTTCGTAAGCGTGACGATATGTTGCGTCGACTTGCTCAAGTTGAGGGGATGCAGGCCTTAGTCTTTGTCCGTACGGTAGCTGAAATTGAACAGTTGCAACAAAAATTGCAGTTCAACCATATTCAAACGGCTTACTTGCATTCGAAGATGGCGGCGCAAAACCGCCAGCAAGCCATTGCCAAGTTCACGAAGGGTGAATATACTTACCTATTTACAACGGATGTGGCGGCACGTGGTTTGGACATTGAAGACCTACCTTTGGTTATTCAGTATGATTTACCAGCGACCCCTGAACAATATACTCATCGGGCTGGGCGAACTGGCCGTATGGGGAAAGAGGGAATTGTCTTGACTTTCGTTAACGACCGTTCGCTTAGAGATTTGAAGAAGCAGGTTGGTGATGATATTCAACTGACAGCATTCTATACTTATGGGGGGCAACTGACGGACCAGGTACCGAGTGCGAGCCATAACGACGAAGACCAACCCCTTTTACAGGAAGAAAAAGAGGGGGCGGCTGTCAAAGCAAAAGTACGGGTGAAAAAACCGAAACAAGCGAATAAAGCGGCGGCACCAGCGAAGGCGCGCAAGAAGAACCGGAAGCGAGATAATAAGAATAAAGGGGCTAGACGGCACAAGGATTAATCTAGACTGGTCGAGCAACTTGGAATTCGATACAATGAAGTAGTAATAATCGGTTATATAATGAATGATGGATAAATGATTTTAGAGGAGTGAATGTACATAATGAGCAACCGTTATGCAGTAATTCTAGCAGCAGGTAAAGGGACTCGTATGAAGTCTAAATTGTATAAGGTGTTACACCCAGTTGCGGGTAAACCTATGGTAGACCACGTTTTGACTAGTGTGAATGACGCTGGGATTGATGAAGTGGTGACGATTGTTGGACATGGTGCGGAAGCGGTCCAAGAGTTATTGGGCGACCGTACAGCTTACACGACACAAACGGAACAATTGGGTACTGGTCATGCGGTGCAACAAGCGGCGAGTGAATTGGCTGATAAAGAAGGTACTACTTTAGTTATTTGTGGTGACACGCCTTTATTTACAGCGGATACGATCGCGCGTTTGTTAGATGTGCATGAAGAGGCTGGCTTTAAAGCGACGATTTTAACTGCGCCTGCTGATGATCCGACTGGTTACGGTCGTATTGTCCGTGATAAAGAGGGCCAAGTGGTGAAAATTGTTGAGCAAAAGGATGCTAATGATGCTGAAAAATTAATTGCTGAAATTAACACAGGGACTTATGTCTTTGATAATGCTTTGTTATTCGACGCTTTAAATAAAGTCGGTAATGACAATGCGCAAGGTGAGTACTACTTGCCAGATGTGATTGAAATCTTGAAGGAAGCTGGCGAGGCTGTTGGGGCCTTCCAAATGGATAACCTAGATGAGTCACTTGGGGTAAATGACCGTGTGGCTTTAGCGCAAGCTAACCAAACCATGTTTAAACGAATCAATGAGTTCCATATGCGTAATGGGGTAACGATTGTCGACCCGGATGCGGTTTACATTGAAGCTGGCGTTGAAATTGGTGCGGACACGGTGATTGAACCAAATGTATATCTTAAAGGGGATACTGTGATTGGTGAAGACTGCCATATTCACGCAGGGACAACAATCCGCGATTCTAAGATTGGTGACCGTGTGAAAGTCCGTGCTTCTGAAATTGAAGAAAGTCAAGTGAACGATGGCGTGGATATTGGACCAAATGCCCACTTACGCCCGGCATCTGTTATTGATGAAAATGCCCATATCGGAAACTTTGTGGAAATTAAAAAAGCGCATATTGGTGCGGGCACTAAGGTTGGTCATTTAACTTATATTGGTGATGCAACTTTAGGCAAAAATATCAATGTTTCTTGCGGTGTGATTTTTGCAAACTACGACGGTGTGAACAAACACCATTCAACAATCGGTGACAACTCATTTATCGGGTCTGACGTGACTATCATTTCACCTGTAAATGTTGAAGCTAATGCCTTCTTAGCAGCTGGTTCAACTATTACCAAAGATGTCCCAAGCAAGGCTTTGGGGATTGCCCGTTCACGTCAAGAAAATAAAGAAGGTTTTTGGGATAGATTACCAATTGGTAAAAAAGACTAAGACTGCAAATGTTTTAACTAAATTCACATTTTTCGATTCGCTATTTAGCTAACAATCGTCGTTTTTCTATGGTAGAATAGGTACGATAAGAGTGTCTGAGCATTCAGTATTGTGGAGGGAAAAAAATGTCAGAATCTATAGTCGATCATGGACTAAAAATCTTTTCATTGAGTTCAAACAAAGAACTTGCTGAAAAAATTGCAACTTCAATGGGCGTAGAGTTAGGTCATATTTCAGTGTCACATTTCAGTGATGGTGAAATTAAAATTGCGATTGAGGAATCTATTCGTGGGGACAATGTTTATATCATCCAATCAACATCTGACCCAGTAAATGATAACTTGATGGAATTATTAATTATGATTGATGCTTGTCGTCGTGCAAGTGCCGAAACGATTAATGTTGTGATTCCTTACTTTGGCTACGCACGCCAAGACCGTAAGGCACAACCGCGGGAACCAATCACAGCGAAATTAGTGGCGCGTATGATGGAAAATGCTGGTGCAACCCGTATTCTTGCGTTAGACTTACATGCTGCGCAAATCCAAGGTTTCTTCGAAGTGCCAGTAGACCACCTATACGGTGCGCCATTACTAGCAGAATACTTCTTAACCAATGACCGTTATACCGATTCAGACATCGTTGTTGTTTCACCTGACCATGGTGGGGTAACACGTGCACGTAAACTCGCTGAATTCTTAAAAGCACCGATTGCCATTATCGATAAACGTCGTCCAAAAGCAAACGTGGCAGAAGTCATGAATATTGTTGGGGACGTTGCCAACCGTCACGCCATCATCATCGATGACATGATTGACACAGCGGGTACCATTACCCTAGCTGCATCAGCAATCAAAGACGCGGGCGCATTATCTGTTGTGGCTTGCTGCACACACCCAGTATTATCTGGCCCAGCAATCCAACGTTTAGAAGACTCAGACTTAGACGAAGTGGTCGTTTCTGACTCAATCTACTTACCAGATGAAAAACGTATCGATAAAATTAAACAAGTAACTGTATCTGAATTAATCGCGGAAGCTATTGTACGTATCCACGAAAACCGTTCAGTATCACCGTTATTTAATGAAAAATTCGAAGGTATGCACCACGTAATTGAATAAGCTTGTTGATGAGTGAGTGATAGATAAATTGAAAAGGGCGGTCCTACCATTGCTGGCGGGACTGCTCTTTTATTGTCTTAGCAATTCCAACGTGTAGAAATCTTGGAGCGGTATGCTACAATGGGTTTATTGTAAATTATTCAGGTGCGGGAAAAGTGGCAGTCCCTTGGTAAGCACGCCGAGCGTTTGTCAAAAACATTTTATATTGGAGGAAATTTATGTTTGGTAACTTTATGATCGGGTTTAATGCAGTCATGCCGATGTTAATCTATATGCTTTTTGGACAATTTTTTGCTCAAGCGGGGATGATTAAACAAGAATCCTTTCAAGATTTTAACAACGCCTTATTTAAAATTTTGCTACCAATTAACTTATTCACCAATATTTATAAGTCTGATTTCAAGCAATCATTCAACGGCTATGCCTTGACCTATATCCTTGTCATCGCTTTGACCCTATACTTTATGCTAGCCTTTATTATTCCAAAGGTATCCGATGACCGGACCCGTTACGGGGTGATGCTACAGGGGTCAGTTAGAGCTAATGCCATCCTATTTGGTTTACCCTTGGGGACATCTCTATTAGGTGAAGAAAATATGGGGATGGTGACTATTACCTTGGCCATCATCGTGCCGTTCTGGAATATCATGTCGGTCGTCGGTTTTTCTTTATATTCAGAAGATAAGGTATCTTTTAAACAGATGGGTAGAAGTATTATCACGAACCCAATGGTGATTGCCACGTTCATTGGTTTGATTGTTGTCTTACTGGGTTTACAATTTCCAGAAGCCATCAATACTTCTTTAACCAACATTAACCGAATGGTATCGCCGCTTGCCTTGATGGTCATGGGTGGGACTTTCTCTTTTAAATTGAAAGATGTCGATTTTGCCTTAATCTTTACGGTAGCCAATAAATTGATTATTATTCCTTTAATCGGAATCACCCTCGGTGCTATTCTAGGTTTTAGAGGGGATGCAATCGTTTCTATCCTGATTGCATTCGCTGGGCCAACGGCTGTGTCGTCTTATGCTCAAGCCATTGCAGCGGACGGAGACGGGGACTTAGCCAACCAAACAGTGGTGTTTACGACCATCTTTTCTATGATTACGTTGGTATTCTTGATTACCTTGATGAAAACATTTGGTTTATTCTAATAAAACAGTAAGTAAAAACCCCCTAAGTCGCGGAACTTAGGGGGGTTTTATGTATTAATGAGCGTCTTGTAGTAGGATGAGTTGGGCAATTAGAAGTCTAATTTTGCCCAAGCTGTTTCTAAGGTGTCGCGTAATTTAGTTGCTGACAATTCCATTTGTTGTTGCTCGTGGTCGTTTAAGTCAGCTTCGATGATACCACGGATACCTTCACGGTTGATGATAGCTGGAGCACCAATATAAACATCATTTTGGTTGTATTCGCCATCTAGGTAAACAGATACAGGTAAGATAGCATTTTCGTCATTTAAGATAGCTTTTAAGATGCGGACTAAAGATACACCAATACCGTAGTAAGTTGCGCCTTTTTTCTCGATAATCTTATAAGCCTTGTCACGTACGTGGTAGAACAAGTTCACTAAAGCTTCTTCGTCGATTGCTGAAGTTTGAGACACCCAGTCGTAAATTGATTGGCCACCAATGTTTGCGTGTGACCATACGGGGAACTCGGTGTCACCGTGTTCACCCATGATGTAGGCGTGGACGTTTCGTGCGTCAACATCTAATGTAGTGGCTAATTCTTGACGAAAACGTGCTGAGTCTAATGACGTACCAGAACCGATGACACGGTTAACAGGTAAGCCAGAGAATTTCCAGGTTGCGTAAGTTAAGATGTCTACTGGGTTAGTAGCTACTAAGAAGATACCATCAAAGCCTGAAGCCATAATTTGATCAACCATGCTCTTGAAGATACGTAAGTTTTTATCTACTAAATCTAAACGTGTTTCACCAGGCTTTTGTGCAGCGCCTGCAGTAATCACAACAACATCAGCGTCAGAACAATCATCGTAAGTCGCCTTGTAGATTTTCTTAGGAGATGTATAAGCTAGGGCGTCGATAAGGTCTAATACATCACCTTCAACGCGGTCTTCATCTAAATCGATAATTCCTAATTCTCTACCAACACCTTGAATAACGGAAGCATACGCAAATGCAGATCCTACAGCACCATCACCAATTAAAATAACTTTTTGACCATTTTTTGACATAATAGATTCTCCTTAACTTTTTGTCTCTTATAGTATACAAAGCAAACCATATGGTAAATGTTCCATTAACCCGTGCAAAGCTATTGAACAATCGGTTTAAAACTTAGCTTGTTGATTAGTTAGTGAAATATTTAACATAATCATACCATCCTGTTTAAAAAAATCAATAGGTTTTTATCATTATTTTTCAAGTATTTTAGTATAATTGGAACTTTAGAACGCTTGTAAACGGATACAAAAGCTTGGTATCAAGTGTTTTTAAAAAATATAAAAAACTGTTACATATGTAGTTTGAATCTGTACTAATAAAAATAAGAAACTTTGTGAAAAGTTGCGTAAAGCGTTCGTAAATGAAACAATATTGTTTCGAACTTTAGTCAATTTCTTGTAAAAAGGGGACGGTGATGATGGTGGGCGACCACTTTTAAATGGGCCTCCACCCCTATTATGGCAAAAATGTATCCGCTTTCCAAGTAAGACCTCCTAAAGTCGCAAAAATTGGCTACTATAACACGTGAACAAAATGAACTAGCGTTCACTGTGCACAAGGACCAGGCTTTTATCTTTCAAGCCGAGGGGCTCTTTGTGGTATAATAAACCTATCGAATATATAGGCGCTGTATGGGCTAACTCGCTAGGGGCGAGTGAATGCCTGTGCAGGTTTTTGTGTGTTAACAAGGATTTGTGCTACGAATTTAGAGTCTATTATCGAGATGACGATTGGCAAATAAAGGGCAATTCACTATTATAGATGAATTTGAGTTTGACTTATCGATAACTAGAAAATACCTATACAACATGACAACAAGTATTTAAACGAATATTAGAAGCGAAAACAAGGAGCTATCAAGAATGAAATTAATCGTCGGATTGGGTAATCCAGGTAAAAAATATGAGGGCACACGACACAACATTGGCTTTATCGCTTTAGGTGAATGGGCCTACCAACATAATGAGACTTTCAACAAAACAGGCTTTAAAGGGGAATACTTTGAAACTTTTGTTAACGGGGAGAAAGTGATTTTCCTAAAACCAACTACCTTTATGAATAATTCAGGAGAAGCGGTTGGCGCTATGGCCAACTATTATTCAATTCCAGTAGAAGATATTTTAGTGGTTTATGATGATTTAGATATGGATCCAGGCCGGATTCGTTTACGTCAAAAGGGGTCTGCTGGTGGACACAACGGGGTGAAATCACTGATTGCCCACCTTGGTACCGACAAAATTCGCCGCATTAAACTAGGAATCGGCCATCCGGGTAAAGAAGGGACCGTTGTCAACCACGTCCTATCAAGATTCCCTAAAGAAGACCATACCCCAATGCTTGCTGCTACGCGTGCAGCGGTTGAAGCCATTGACTACTGGTTAGCAGGCAATTCTTTTGAAGAAACCATGACCAACTACAACAACTAGCCAAGAAAAGGAGGGAGACCGCTTGGATTTACAAACATTTTTCTTGCAGGAATCTCAAAATGAATCATTTAAACAACAAGCCAAATCAGGTCAATCAGTCCTTTATCTAGGCCTTCAAGGGGCTAGTCGGGCTTATATGGCTAAAACCCTACTGAATTTGGCCAGCGAGCAAAAAGTAGTCATTGTAACCAACAATCTACTGCAAGCCGACCACTTTTATAATGACCTACAAAGTGACTTTTCTGATGAACAATTGCATCTCTTTAATGTGCCTGAATCTGTGGCTGCTGACTGGGCGATTGCCAGTCCAGAAGCCTTAGCCGATCGGTTGAATGTTTTAAATTGGGCGCGTGACCCTAAAGCGACTGGTGTCCTAATCACGCCTATGTTTGGTTTGAAACGCCTATTAACCCCAACTGAAATTTGGGACAACACTCGTTTGCTAGTCAAATTAGGGGATGAATTAGAACCAGCTACCCTAGTTCAACGTCTGTTAAATCAAGGTTACCAACGGGCGGAAATTGTCATGACCCCAGGTGAAATGAGTCAACGCGGGGACATCGTAGACTTTTATCCTATAAATGCCGAATATCCAGTCCGAGTATCTGTGGGCTTTGACGAGGTAGAACGGATTTCAACTTTTGATCCCAACACCCAAAAATCCCTGCAAGACCAACCAAGTATCAACATTCAACCGTCGCAAGAATTCATTGTCTTGCCGCAACAATTACAAGCCCAAGCTGATGCCTTCCAAAAACTGATGGCCAAGTCGTTGGCTAAGATAAAGGACGACGTGGTTAAAGATTTAGCGACTGCCGTTGTTAACGATGAAGTCCTTGCATGGAAAAATGGCGAAACCACGGAAAACTCAAAATACTTCCACCAGTATATGTACCCAGAAACCACGACCATCCTTGACTATATTGGCGACCAAGCTTTCTTAATTTTGGACGACTATGCGCGTCTAATCCAAGAAGAGGCTACTTGGACCAGCAATACTGAAATGTACTTACAAACTATGGTTGAAATGGGACAGTTACCGGCTCAAGTCCAAGTATATGCTGACTTTAAGGAAGGTATTCAAGCTTTTAAAGGTCGTAAATTTTACTTTTCAGTATGGCAGCAAGGGCTAGGGTCACTGAAATTCGATGGGCTGTACCAGTATCAAACGCGAATGATTACACAGTTTTATGACCAAATGGATGCCCTGAAAATTGAACTAGATGCTTGGATTCGTACAGGTCGAACAGTGGTTATCATGTTAAAAGACAAGGACAGGGTGAAAGAAGTCCAAGCCATTTTGCGAGAAATAGATGTAGCGGCTGAAGCGACGGACGAAGGGAATATCTTCGCCAACAAGGTTAACCTAATTGCGGGCGGCTTATCAGGATCGATTGAATTCGTCCAAGAACGTTTAGTCTTACTGGCTGAAGCGGATATCTTCCATACCCAGAAGAAACGACGCAAGGCTAAGAAACCGCTGATTTCAAATGCGGAACGGATCAAAAACTACCAACAATTAGAAGTTGGGGACTATGTGGTTCATGTTAACCACGGGATTGGGCGGTATACTGGTATTGAAACTATCGAGTTTGCCGGCACCCACCAAGACTACTTGACCATTGTCTTCGCCGACCAAGCAGCTATTCATGTGCCGATTGACCAAATCGATTTGGTTCAAAAATATGTGTCTGCTGAGGGGCGTGAGCCTAAATTAAATAAAATGGGCGGTAGCGAATGGGCGAAAACCAAACAGAAGGTGTCCAGCAAGATTGAAGATATTGCGGATGAACTGATTGAATTATACGCCTCTCGTGAAGCACAGAAAGGTTTCGCTTTTAGTCCAGATACTGCTGAACAGGCCGAATTTGAAAATGCCTTCCCGTATTCAGAAACCGATGACCAAGTCCGGTCGATAGCTGAAATTAAGAAGGATATGGAAGTAGAGAAACCGATGGATCGATTACTCGTTGGAGATGTCGGTTTTGGAAAAACGGAAGTCGCTATGCGAGCTGTCTTTAAAGGTTTAATGGAGGGTAAACAAGTAGCTTTCTTAGTGCCCACGACTGTTTTAGCCCAACAACATTACGAAACCTTCACTGAACGGTTTGCAGACTGGCCTTTTGAAATTGGCTTATTATCTAGATTTAGAAGCAAGGCCCAACAAAATGAAACCATTGCGGGCTTGAAAAAAGGGCAAGTGGATATTGTGATTGGTACTCACCGCGTCCTATCTAAAGATGTTGAATTCCTTGATTTAGGGCTATTAGTGGTTGATGAGGAACAACGGTTTGGGGTGAAGGCCAAGGAAAAATTGAAGGCCTTAAAAGCGAATGTAGATGTGTTGACCCTGACGGCGACACCGATTCCTCGTACCTTAAACATGTCTATGCTAGGGGTTCGGGACTTATCCGTTATTGAAACACCGCCAGCCAACCGGTATCCCGTCCAGACTTTTGTAATGGAGCAAAATTACGGGGCAGTCAAAGATGCCATTGAACGAGAAATTGCTCGAGATGGTCAAGTTTTCTATCTCTTTAATAATGTGGCCCAAATCGAAGAGAAGGCGGCCTTTATCAATGAGTTGGTCCCTGAAGCGAGGGTGGCCATTGCCCATGGTCAAATGACTGTTGCCCAACTGGAAAATGTCATGATGGACTTTGTACTTGGTGAGTTTGATGTTTTAGTGACGACAACCATTATTGAGACAGGTGTCGACATTCCTAACGCCAACACCTTACTGGTTGAAGGAGCCGACCGGATGGGGCTATCTACCCTCTACCAATTACGGGGCCGGGTTGGACGATCAACTCGAATTGCCTATGCCTATTTCATGTACCGTCCGGACAAGATGTTGTCTGAGGTATCTGAAAAACGCTTGATGGCCTTACGTGATTTCACGGAACTAGGGTCTGGTTTTAAGATTGCCATGCGTGACTTGTCCATTCGTGGGGCAGGTAACTTGCTCGGGAAACAGCAACACGGCTTTGTTAACTCAGTCGGTTTCGACCTCTATTCACAAATGTTACGTGAAGCAGTCCAACGTAAACGGGGCATTTTACCGGCTAAGAAAACTGAGCCAGTGGAAATATCACTATCTATTGATGCTTATATTCCGCAGAGCTATATCCGGGATGAGCGACAAAAAGTGGAGATTTATAAACGGGTGCAGGCCATGACCAGTGTAGATGAAATGTGGGACTTGGATGATGAGTTGATGGATCGATACGGTGAACCACCAATTGAAACGCAACTGTTACTGCAAGTGGGTGCTATTAAAGCGGCGGCTGATAAGGTTGGTGTGACAAGCATTAAACGCATTACTGCTAGCAACACCATAGAAGTCCTTTTCTACGAAAATCTTGAACAAAAAATCATGACACCAGCTATCTTCAAGGCATTAGAGGACAATCCTTTACGCTTGGCGATTAAGCAAGTTGGGGCTGCCTTAATGATTAGCCTAGGTTTAAACAAGTTGTCTACTGAAGAATGGTTGGACTACTTACTGCAATTTACAACCAAGTTAGCTGATGACGAAAAAGTAGTCCAAATGAAGGCGGACCAATTGGCTAAGGAAAAAGCTGACTACGAGAAATCCCAAGCCTTAAAAGTTGAACAAGAAGAGGCGGCGAGTAAAGCTGCTGTAGACGCACAAGTGAAGGCTGCTGAAAATGAAGCTAATCAAACTGGTTTAGATGCAGAAAATAATCAAGCAGGTGACTAGATGGTGAAAAATGACGATTCAAAGGCAAGGTCAACGGGCCAAGTGGCCATGCAAGGGGCTGCCGTTCTAACGCTCGCAGCCTTAGTGGCTAAAGTATTGTCTGCTATCTACCGGGTTCCTTTACAAAATATGGTCGGTAACGAAGGTTTCTATGTCTACCAACAGGTCTACCCAATATACGGAATAGGGATGACCTTCGCTTTAAATGGTTTGCCATCTTTTATTGGTAAACAGGTCGCCCTACAAAATAACCACAAGCAAAGTAAATCTTTGTTGAAGAGATACGCAGTCATTGTGTCGGTTTTTGCACTCGCTTGTTTTGCCCTGATTTATTTTGGGGCTGATTGGATTGCAACTATGATGGGTGATGGTTTATTGGCGCCTGTTATCAAAAGTGTGTCTTTTATGTTCCTCTTGATGCCAGGTTTACTCCTGTCCAGAGGTTTTATGCAGGGGCGTAATCTTATGACCCCAACCGCTATTTCGCAAGTTGCCGAGCAATTCGTTCGGGTGGCAGTCATTTTAACTGTCGCCTTCATCTTTAGCCGGATGCAGGTGACTGACAAGAATCCAGATGTCTACCAGATGGGTTTTTGGACCATGCAGTCAGCTTGGATTGCCGCCGCAGCTGCTTCGATCGTCATGGCTTATTACCTGTTAGATTACCGCGAGAAGGCCATGTACCAAGACTTTTTAGCCGGGCATTACGGGTTAGGTCAAGCGAGTGAGACTGATGATGCTACAGGATTATCTTGGACTAAATTAACCAAAAACTTTGTCACAGAAGGCTTTGTTATTTGTTTCTTCTCAGCACTATTGGTCTTTTATCAGCTGATTGACGCCTTTACCGTTTACGACCAATTGGTAGATAATGGAATTGCGACGGCGGTAGCCAAGGATATGAAGGGGATTTACGACCGCGGCCAGCCCATCGTCCAACTAGGCATGGTTGTGGCCACATCACTTGCCACTTCATTCTTACCCGCCCTTGCTTTAATGAAAAAGGGTGACCGCAAGCAAGCTGGCGAATTTGAAATTGTCAGCAGACAATACCTGCGGGTGACCCTCTTTCTCGCCACTATCATTACGGGCGGATTGATATCGATCATGCCTCAATTAAACCATTTCCTATTTGCTAGTTCTGCTGGCTCTGAGGTCTTAATGGTTTATGTGATGATGGTTATCTTCGCCAGTCTCGTATTAGGGCAAAATAATATTCTCCAAGCCCAAGGGCAGTGGTATAAAGCAGGTATTGCCTTTATGGTCGGCATGCTGGTTAAAGGGATATTTACAGCGAGTTTAGTTGATTTTCTAGATACGGCAGGCGCCGCCTGGGCGACCAATTTAGGTTTAGCAGCTATGATCATTTACCTAAATTGGACCTTGCCTAAGCAAGTACGTCTGGTTAAATGGGGGCGAGTAGCCTTTAAAGCAGGATTACTAGCTGTTTTAATGGTTGCGGTGAACTTTACTTTAGCTTACTTATGGCACCAAGTTTTAGGGATAGCGCCGGAACGGTTGATGGATACCTTGTTGATGGGGATTCAAATCTTTGTAGGCGTTATGTTGACGATGGTTTACTTACGGAAAGACCCGATATTAAGCCAAGTCGATTGGGAAACCTTGCCAAAAGGCGAGTTGATATGGCGGCTATTGCAGGGATAAAGCGTAGTGAATTAGTGCACGTTCCCGAAATGGGAAAGGCGTCCCCTATACGGAAATGTTGTTTCCAATAGGGGTATAGTCATTTTGCCTAGAGAATCATTAAAGCTTGTAAGGGGATAAAACCCCGGAAAAGCTAGCAAATTCCTAGCTTATTGGTTAAGGACTAGGCGCAAACCATGGTATACTAGATTTAAGATAAGTATGGAAATGGTTTTTGTGGATTAATTTAGAGAAGATTAAAAGAAACTAGCCGAAATTTCAAAAAAAATACGTATATAATAAAGGAGCAAGATTTTTGCGATTAGATAAATTTTTAAAAGTATCCAGAATTATTAAAAGACGAAGTGTTGCTAAAGAAGTTGCGGACAAGGGTCGGATTACCATTAATGGTCGTCCAGCTAAGTCAGGTACAGATGTTAAAATCGGTGACGAACTGGTGATTACATTTGGGAATAAAGACCTGACTGTTCAGGTTGAAAACTTGAAAGAAACAACACGAAAAGATGAAGCGGAAAATATGTTTACCATAGTTGGCGAAAGTTACCACGAGGATCAGGAAAAAGGTAGTCTTTAGTCTTGATTTATGATGGCGCTAGCTTTGAATTATTGTTATACTATTTAAGTATATGATTGACGGATTCAAAGCAACCACAGAAAGGGGTTTTTGCTATGCGGCCAGAAGATCGTCCCGACCGTGAAAGCAAAAAAGTGACATCATTAGCAGAACACCGTAAAGCAAAAACCAAGAAGTGGTCACGAAAACCAAGGACCACAGCTGATTGGATTACAAGGCTTATCGTTGGTATCTTCGCTGTTGTGACCTTGGGTTGTGTGTCGACTGCTTATGCAGCGCACAAGGACCAACAAGGCGTTGAAGAACAAATTGCTTTAACTGAGGATGAAATTGCCGGTGAACAAAAGGCGATTGACACCTTAAGTCAACAAGCATCCTTACTGAAAGATGATGAATACGTGGCTAAATTAGCGCGGTCACGTTATTACTTAAGTAAAGATGGGGAAGTTATCTTCAGTGTACCTGAAGATAACGCTTCTAAACAAGCTGAAATCTTAAATAAGGCTTATTTACAAAATCAAGAAAATAATGATGAATAAATTGCGATAACAAGGTAAACTAGAAATAGCTTTACTCGTCCGGATAAAAATCCATTTACCGGATGCAAGAATTTCAAGGAGGATATTTGGGATACATGGCAATTGAAGTAGGAAATAAAGTTACCGGAAAAGTTACAGGGATTACAAAATTTGGTGCATTTGTTGATTTAGGAGAAGGCAAAAATGGTTTAGTCCACATCTCTGAAGTAGCTGAAGGCTACGTGAAAGATATCAACGATGTCTTATCGGTTGGAGATGAAGTAACTGTTTTAGTGACCAATGTAGCTGATGACGGTAAGATTGCATTGTCAATCCGTCGTTTAAACGCAGATGGCGCAAGCAAACCAGCGTCTTCTAATCGCGGAAACAACGATGGTGGCGGTCGCGACCGTGGCAACCAAAACTTCCGTAAAGATGACAACCGCGACAACCGTGGTGGTGGCTATCAAGGTAAACCAAAATCAAACAACCATTCAGGTGGTCGTTCAAACTTTGGTGGCGGGAATTCATTCAAGTCTAACGCTGGTAATAAAGCGGGTACAAATGATTTCGATAGCTTGATGTCATCATTCTTAAAAGATTCTGATGACCGTTTAACTTCTTTAAAACGTAATACAGAAGGTAAACGCGGTGGTCGAGGCGGCCGTCGTTCTTAATAAGATATAGTGGGTCGTAACTAAGGTTACAGGCCCAAAACTAAGTGTAGACACTTATTGAGAGGGGTCTGTGGCAATTTGTCGCAGACCTCTTTGATGTTTAACCGTGTCTATGATAGAAAGGGATACCTAGAGAATATTCGGGAAAGTAAAAACTTAGGAAAGGAGCGGTATGTAATGGGTGAAAATGTACTAAAGATAGTGGAAGACTGGCTACTAGCTACGAAAGACCGGTTGAAGTCGCAACTACCGGCTAACTATGTGCCAATTGATGGGCAGATCCCCTTTCTATTGGCTGTATCTGGTGGCGTCGATTCTATGGTTTTGTTGGATTTGTTTCACCGCTTAGGTCAAAAATCATTAGTGACTTTTTCAGTAATCCATATTAACCACCAGCTCCGTCCTGAATCAACGGCTGAGCAAGATATGGTCATCAAGTTTTGCGAGGACCGAGACATTCCTATCCAAGTAGTGGCTTGGGACCACGATGACCCGCAGAATCCAAATCGGTCGGAATTGGCGGCACGCGAATTCCGATATGCGGTCTTTGAGCGGATGATGGTCTTGACCAAGTCACCTTTCCTAGTGACTGCCCACCATCAAAATGACCAGGCGGAAACAGTCTTGATGCGGTTAGTTCATGGCGGCCGCTTGAAGAGTATTGCCGGCATTCATCCCTACCGGCCAATTCCCTTGGACCAGGGCTTGCAGACGGGCTATGTGCTCCGCCCCTTGTTAAGTGTGGATAAGGCTGATTTATATGACTATGCAACGGCGTGGCAGGTCCCTTTTAGTGAGGATGCGTCTAATCTTGACCTGTCTTATACCAGAAACAGGTTTAGACAGCAGTATTTGCCGGAATTGGAGTCGGAAGATGGCGCTCTTATTGACCATCTGGGCGACTTCGCCTTGGCTGCTCAAGCGACTAGCCGGTTTGCGGAGGCTTATATGGACCAATTTTTAAGAGATGTCTTGACGAAGAAAGATGACACTTGGCAAGTCGATTTGGTTGCCATAGCGGACTATGACTTGCCTGAACAGGTCTTGTTGTGGCAGCGATTGTTCGACCGAACGAGGGTTGCCGACTTGGCTGCCTTTACGCAAGACGGCTTTAAGCGGATGGTGGCTTTCTTACAAAGCGAGAATGGGCAAGCTGAGTGGCGGTTGCCTGGAGGCTACCGCCTGGTCAAGGTGTATGATACGGCCTATATTCTGCCCGGTGGCCGGTCTGATTTCTTAGCAAGTGTTGGTGCCACCGGTAAAATGACTGAGCAAGTTTTAAGCTGGCAGGACTGGGTGGCAGTAAACGACCAGGTCAAATTTGGTTGGTTTGACGAGGACCAAGCGGATGTTTATTTGCACCAGGGGTCTGTTTTGTTGGCTGAGGTGGGTGCTGACGTTAACTTGACTGTGCGCAATCGCCGTCCCGGAGATTTTATCCACCTCTCAAACGGTCATCGACAAAAGCTAAATCGCTTTTTAATCAACGAAAAAGTCCCATCTGGTATCCGAGATGATATTTTTGTGTTAGCGGATAGCCAGCAAGAGGTGTGGGGCCTCTTTTTCAATGGAGAGGTCTTATATGTAAACCGGAGTGGTGCGGGGGCTAAAGTATTGGTAAAATTTTAGGGGTTTTTGACGTATTTGTTGGCGTTTAATGGTAAGATTGATATAATACTTTTCGCTTATTGAAAGTTTTTTAGGGTGGTTTTTCTGCGCTAAAGGGGCTAGATTTGGATGAGTAGTCTTAATTAATTGCTATTAAATTGGGTTGTTTGCTAAAATAACCTAGAATTATGTGAAATGAAATGTGGAGGATTATAGGCATGCATAAAGATGTAGAGGAAATTTTATTTTCTACTGAGGAAATTGCGGAACGTATTCAGGTGTTAGGTGAGGAATTATCGGCGGATTATCAAGATAAGAAGCCGATTGTAGTTGGTATTTTGAAGGGTTCTGTCCCATTCATGTCTGACTTGATTCGTGCAATGGACATTAAATTACAAATTGACTTTATGGATATTTCAAGTTACGGCGGTGGGGTTGAGTCATCAGGTCAGGTGAAAATTTTGAAGGACTTAGATGCAGACGTATCTGGTCGTCACGTGATTATTGTTGAGGATATCGTGGATACTGGTAATACGCTAGCAAAAATTCATGATTTGTTCCAACACCGTAATGCAGCAAGTGTGAAGGTGGTAACTTTACTTAATAAACCTGAACGCCGTACTGCAGATGTTTCAGTGGATTATATTGGTTTTGAAATCCCTGATAAGTTTGTAATTGGTTATGGTATGGATTTTGACGAAGAATATCGCCAGCTACCTTATATCGGTATTTTGAAGCCTAGTGTTTACGCACATTTATTCCATAATTAGTGAGTTTTTTATATTTATAACTATTCGATGGCTACTTTAAGAACAACAATTAGAATGGGGAAAATGAATGCAACAAAAGAGACCTAACAGACCAAATAGAAACACCTTCATCAGAAGTGGTTTGCTGTGGCTGATTATGTTCTTTGCTTTGATGGCATTAGTTAGATCATTAACGAGTGATTCTACTGGTGGTACCACTGAAGAGTTAACACAATCAGAATTCATTCAAACACTTTCTGATGGAGATGTAGAGAGTTTCTCTATCCAATCCAACGCCGGGGCTTACCAAATCCGCGGGGCTTACAAGGGTTCGGGTGAGGAATCAAGTGAATCATCATCATCAACTAGTGATGGGATTCCAATTTTCCAAGATTTACAACAAAGCTCAGCTTCTGAGTTTGTGGTAAACGTATTACCCAATGACAACACGATTGCAACGATTACGGACACAGCGAATGCGACCGGTACTGAAATGACGGCCTTAGAAGAAGACCAGTCTGGTATGTGGTTGAGCTTATTATTCACTGCTGTACCGATTGTTTTCTTCGTTGTGATTATGTATATGATGTTCAGCCAAAGCCAAGGTGGCGGTCGAAACAACCCAATGTCTATGGGTAAATCGAAGGCTGTTGATCAATCGAAGAAAGAAGTAAAAGTACGATTCTCTGATGTCGCTGGTGCGGATGAAGAGAAACAAGAGTTGGTTGAAGTGGTGGACTTCTTGAAAGATCCACGTAAATTCCAAGCTTTAGGAGCCCGTATTCCAAAAGGTGTGCTTTTAGAGGGTCCTCCAGGTACTGGTAAGACATTACTTGCTAAAGCAGTTGCCGGTGAAGCTGGCGTGCCATTCTACTCAATCTCAGGTTCTGAGTTTGTGGAAATGTTCGTTGGTGTCGGTGCTTCTCGTGTACGTGACTTATTCGAAAATGCTAAGAAGAGTGCCCCATCTATCATCTTTATTGATGAGATTGATGCTGTTGGTCGTCGTCGTGGTGCTGGTCCAGGATCAGGTCATGATGAACGTGAGCAAACATTAAACCAATTGTTGGTTGAGATGGATGGTTTCTCTGAAAAAGATAATGTTATCGTGATTGCAGCAACTAACCGTTCTGACGTATTGGACCCAGCTTTACTACGTCCAGGTCGTTTTGATAGACAGGTATTAGTTGGTCGTCCAGATGTTAAGGGACGGGAAGCAATCCTGAAAGTACATGCCCGTAACAAGCCGTTCGGCCCAGGTGTGGACTTGAAGGTATTAGCGAAACAAACGCCTGGATTTACTGGTGCTGAACTTGAAAACTTATTAAATGAGGCGGCTTTAGTGGCAGCTCGTGTAGATAAGAAACAAATTGATATGATTGATATTGATGAAGCGCAAGACCGCGTGATTGCTGGTCCGGCTAAGAAAGATCGCGTGATTTCTAAGGTTGAACGTCGTATGGTTGCTTACCACGAGGCTGGTCATACCATTGCTGGTTTAGTCCTAAGCGACGCCCGTGTAGTCCACAAGGTGACAATTGTACCGCGTGGTAAAGCTGGCGGTTATGCGATTATGCTTCCTCGTGAAGACCAAAACCTTTACACAACCAAAGACTTGCGTGAACAAGTTATTGGTTTACTAGGTGGACGTGCCGCTGAACAATTAATCTTCAATACCCAAACTTCTGGAGCTTCTAATGACTTTGAACAAGCGACAGGTATTGTTCGTGCCATGATTACTGAATACGGTATGAGTGAATTACTTGGACCAATTTCATACGAAGGTAACCACTCAATGCGTGGGGCAGCTTCTGGTTATGCACAAAACAAATCTTACTCTGAACGCACGGCTGGTCAAATTGATGACGAAGTACGTAAGTTCATGGACGAGTGCTTGGACGAAGCAGAAAGTATCTTAGCTTCTCACCGTGATCAATTAGATGTGATTGCTGAGAAATTACTAGAACTTGAAACATTAGATGAACGCACAATTCGCGCCTTATTCGAAACTGGTGAAATGCCAGAACCATTAGATGGCGAACAACAACGTGAATCAGAAGCTAAATCTTTTGAAGAAGTGAAAAAAGACTTACAACGTGGCGCTGAGCACCGTCAATACCGTAATGGTGAGTGGTCTGAAGAAACGACTTCAGAAGACCAAACCGAAGCGGCTGATGATGTTAATGACTCTGATGACGACAACGACGATCATCAAGGTCCACAAGGGCGAAACGCACATATAGATCAAGACTAAGTAAGGGTGCGAGCGAGACCGCTAAGCTCAACAACACTGGAAGACTAGAGTCGTGCCACACGCAGTGTGGTGCAAACTAGTTTGAAGTAGACTTGAGCTGCCCTTACGAACCCGACTAGGGTGTAAGGGCCGATTTTTCTTGAATCAATAAAAAACCTCCGATGACATTTTATCGGAGGTTTTTCAATGCAATTAAAGAAGCGACTTTCCTAGCAGCAATAAACGGGTTCATTAAACCAATAATGACTGCGTTTCACAAAAACTGCACAATATCTTTCAGATATTGTGCAGTTTTTGTTCCAAGGGTCATTATTTACCGGGTTGCTTTACACTTTGCTAACTATAATATTTTCACTGTTCGTCAAATTAGGTTAGAATGGTAGTTGAAGAGCGACAAGCGAATAATGGGTGCCTAGCACCTAATGATGGAGTGAAATGAATGACAGATAAATTAATTAAGGCAGTGGCCTTTGATGGTGAAGTTCGTATTACAGCTGTAGATGCTACAGGTATTGTCCAAGAGGCACAAAAGAAACATGATACATGGTCTGCTTCTACAGCAGCCCTAGGACGTACGTTAGTGGGTACTTTGATGATGGGGTCTGATATTAAAGATGATGCCAAAATCACTATCCAAATCAACGGGAATGGCCCGGCTGGTAAGTTAGTGGCTGTTGCGGACGGTCAAGGAAATGTGAAAGGCTACGTTCAAGAGCCACATATCAGCCTAGATCCAAACGACAAAGGCAAGATTGATGTACGTGGCGCGGTTGGAACGGAAGGACTTTTTACCGTAACGAAAGATTTAGGTTTGAAAGAACCCTTCTCAGGTCAAGTGCCAATCGTTTCAGGTGAAATCGCTGAAGACTTCACGTACTATCTTGCTTATTCTGAACAAACGCCTTCTGCAGTAGGTTTAGGTGTCTTGGTGGATACGAATGAAACAGTAATTAACGCTGGTGGCTGGATGATCCAATTGATGCCAGGGGTGACTGAATCATCTATTGAAGCCGTTGAAAAGGCCGTTGCTGAAACACCGCAAGTAACCGAATTATTGTCAGATGGCGCGACAGCCAAAGACATGATCAACCGTTTGTTAGGGGAAGAAAATGTCAAATTCTTAGATGAACGTGATGTGCAATTCGCTTGTGACTGTAACAAAGACCGGTTTGCAGCTGGATTAGCGACTTTACCAAAAGAAGAAATCACAGCTATGATCGAAGAAGATAACGGGGCCGAAGTGGTATGTCAATTCTGTAATAAACGCTATCAATTCACAGCTGAAGATTTAAAAGGCATTGAAGACCAAGCTTAAGGTCAAGGTTTGCTATAATAGGCACAATCAACAAGGCTATGCAATCATTTTATAGAGAAAGGTTTGAGCTAGAACATGGAAGTTACAAATTATATGAGTCAATTAATCGGAGAAACACCATTACTGAAATTGCAACGAACAGTCCCATATAAAGCCGCCCAGGTATACGTCAAACTCGAAACAGCTAACCCAACCGGATCAATTTACGACCGAGTTGCCTTAAACATGATTGAAGTAGCGGAAAATGAGGGTCGCTTACAAGCGGACCAACAAATTGTGGTCGCAACCACAGCCGAAGTTGCTGCCTCTTTCGCCTTACTAGGAGCGAGCAAGGGTTATGATACAAAGGCCTTTGTCCCAGATACGGCCACTCACCATGACTTGACAATCTTACGTGCATACGGGGCTCAAGTGCAACTAGTACCCGGCAAACAAGGTGTTGTAGATGCGATGACCCAAGCACGGGCTTACGCTGAAGCGGGCAACCACCTATTTATTGATGTTTACGATGATGAGGGCAACGCTGCCGTCCATGAAAAAACAACAGGACCAGAAATCATCGAAGCCTTAAACGGCGCGCCAGATGCCTTTGTATCAACTGTCGCAACTGGTGGGACGATGACGGGCGTTGGAACAACCCTTAGACAAGAGAATAAGGATATCCAACTCTACGCGGTAGAAGATAAGGATAGCAAATTCTTGTCAGGTGAAATGGCTAAGCCAAGTGTAGCTACTGGATTCAACCCAGGTTTATTGCCTTTGAATTTGGATACCACTTTATACGACAGTATTGTGGCTATTGATTTGGCCAAGGCCAAAGAAACTAGTCGTTTGTTAGCCATCAATGAAGGTTTATTGGTAGGGCCAGCAGGTGGTGCGGCAGTTGCAGCAGCTATCGCAGTGGCTAAAACACTAGGCCAAAACAAAAAAGTAGTCGTTGTTATTCCAGATGATGGTAGACGATTTGTTGCTGAAGGTGCTTTCGACTTCAATACAATCAATTAACAGAAGTAATTGAGTGAATAAACATTATTAAAAGTGAAAGAAGGCTTTTATGAAGGAAGCAGAAGAACATCTTGAGGATCTACATGGTACGGTTGAACCGGAGCAAATTCAACATTTGAGTAAAATGTTTAAGGCTTTGGGGGATCCGACAAGATTACGCATACTATATTTATTGGGTGAAGGCGAAATGATGGCTACTAAGATTTCTGAAGAATTAGGTTTGGAACAATCAGCAGTGTCCCATCAATTAAAGAAATTGTTTGAATTGCGGCTAGTAAAGAAACGTAAGGAAAGAAATACGGTCATTTACAGCCAGGCAGACAGCCATGTCCTGCAAATTTTAACGGATGCCTTTACGCATATTAAAGAAGAGGATGACCAATAATTGAAAGCATAAGCAGTTCCTACCATAATAAGGTTTTCTTTAACCTGAAAATTTGGTACAATGCTTGTGTTTTCGTATTCTCATAGAGAGACGACAGTTTATCCGAAAAAACTGTTCTGATAGAAATTGTCGACAAGGGTCGCTTGCTTTTTTGGCAGAAAGTTGGCAATATAGATAAGTATCAAATTGACTAGAGGATAACGATAGATAAAGTAAGGAGTGTATATAGTGACTGAAGAAAATAATCAACATCAAGCTACTGATGCGACTGAAGGGTTGAACGACCAACTACTTGTCCGTCGTGAAAAAATGGCTGAGTTAGAAGAAAGCGGCTATAACCCATTTGCTTCAGGGTTTGAACGTAACGCAGTAGCAGCTGATTTACACAAAAAATATGAGGCTTATGACAAAGAGCAATTAGCTGAAATGGATGACGTCGTAGCCATTGCCGGTCGTTTAGTAACGAAACGTGGTAAGGGTAAAGCTGGTTTTGGGAACATCCAAGACATGTCAGGCAACATTCAAATCTACGTGCGTCGTGACCACATCGATGAAGAGGATTACGACCACTTATGGAAGAAAGCTGACTTAGGGGATATCGTTGGTGTTGAAGGTACTTTAATGCGTACAAACACTGGTGAATTATCTGTTAAAGCAACGAAATTCGTCCACCTAACAAAAGCTTTACGTCCATTACCGGATAAATACCATGGTTTAACAGACGTAGAACAAATCTACCGTCACCGTTACCTAGATCTAATTGCCAACCGTGAATCATTCGACCGCTTCACAAAACGTTCGCAAATCATCCGTGAAGTTCGTCACTACTTAGACAGTAACGACTATCTAGAAGTTGAAACACCTGTCTTACATAACATTGCTGGTGGTGCCTCAGCGCGTCCATTCATTACCCACCACAATGCCTTAGACATGGAATTATATCTACGTATCGCCCTAGAATTGCACTTAAAACGTCTAGTTGTTGGTGGTATGGAACGTGTGTATGAAATCGGTCGTGTATTCCGTAACGAAGGGATCGATACAACGCACAACCCTGAATTCACTATGCTTGAAGTTTATACAGCTTATAGCAAAATGACTGACGTGATGGACCTAGTTGAAGGTTTATTCCAATCAGTCGCTGAAAAAGTATTGGGTACAACAAGTATCACTTACGACGGTCAAGCAATCGAATTAGGTGGCAAATGGCGTCGTGTACACATGGTAGATGCAGTTAAAGAAGCGAGTGGCGTTGATTTCTGGCAAGAAATGACAGATGAAGAAGCTCGCGCAATTGCCAAAGAGCACCATGTACAAGTTGAAAACAACTTTACAGTTGGACATGTCATTAACGAATTCTTTGAAGAATTTGTTGAAGACACTTTAATTCAACCAACATTCGTTTACGGTCACCCAACAGCGATTTCGCCATTGGCACGTAAAAACGAAGAAGACCCACGCTTTACTGACCGTTTTGAAGTATTCATTGTAGGTTCAGAATCTGGTAACGCCTTTACCGAGTTAACGGATCCAATTGACCAACGTGAACGTTTTGAAGCCCAAGTGAAAGAAAAGGCTGAGGGTAACGACGAAGCGCATCCACTAGATGAAGAATTCTTAGAAGCCTTAGAAACAGGTATGCCGCCTACAGGCGGATTAGGAATTGGTATCGACCGTATGGTTATGCTATTAACAGACGCACAATCTATCCGTGACGTCTTACTATTCCCAACAATGAGAAACGTAGAACAGTAAGTATAAAAAAAGGCCACACTTTCCCATGCTAGCCGGGGTAAAAGTGGTCTTTATTTTTTTGAGATTATTTGTTGACGCGACCTTGCGAATGTGATAAATTATATAAGGTGCTTTTTGTATGCAGATTCCTGTATTTGTATCCAAATCGAACAGTCGTGCTGACTGGTACATTAGCACACAAACATTGAAAAGCTGAAATCGTAGCTGTAAAGCGATTTTTATTTTTTCAAAAAAATTATGACACGCTTGGATGTGTGAGCATAAAGTATATACAAAAAAATCACCCATTAATGGGAAGGAGGAGCTTATAGTTATGCCAACTATTAACCAATTAGTACGCAAATCACGCCAAAGCTCAACTAAAAAATCTGGTTCTCCAGCTTTAGGCCGTGGTTACAACTCAATGAAACGTAAATCTACTTCTACAAACTCTCCTCAAAAACGTGGAGTTTGTACACGTGTAGGTACTATGACACCGAAAAAACCTAACTCAGCGTTACGTAAATACGCTCGTGTTCGTTTATCAAACATGATCGAGGTAACAGCTTACATCCCAGGTATCGGCCACAACTTACAAGAACATAGTGTTGTTCTTATCCGTGGTGGACGTGTGAAAGACTTACCAGGGGTTCGTTACCACGTTGTTCGTGGTGCGTTAGATACTGCTGGAGTTAACGACCGTAAACAAAGCCGTTCTAAATACGGTACTAAAAAACCTAAATAATTAAAATTCGAAAGGAGGAGCACAAATGCCTCGTAAAGGACATATTGCAAAACGTGATGTATTACCAGATCCAATTTATAACTCAAAATTAGTTACTCGTTTAATCAACCGTATCATGGTTGATGGTAAACGTGGTAAAGCAGCTACTATTTTATATACTGCCTTCGACAACATTAAAGCTGAAACAGGTAACGATCCAATGGAGGTTTTCGAACAAGCAATCGAAAACATCGCACCAGTTTTAGAAGTTAAAGCTCGTCGTATTGGTGGTTCTAACTACCAAGTGCCAATCGAAGTTCGTCCAGAACGTCGTCAAACTTTGGCATTACGTTGGTTAGTAAACTACGCTCGCCTACGTGGGGAGAACACAATGGAACAACGCTTATCACACGAAATTATGGATGCTGCTAACAATACAGGTGCTTCAGTTCGTAAACGTGAAGAATCACACCGTATGGCAGAAGCTAACAAAGCCTTCGCACATTTCCGTTGGTAAGAGTTTTCTAAAAGTCGATAATTTATATTGTCGACTTTTCTCTAAAAACGTTATAATGATTGTGGAAACCAATTATTAAACGAATCAAAGAAAAAAGGAGTAAAGATAAGATGGCTAAAAGAGAATTTCCTCTTGAAAAGACTCGTAATATCGGTATCATGGCCCACATTGATGCTGGTAAAACGACGACTACTGAACGTATCTTGTTCTACACTGGTAAAATCCATAAAATCGGTGAAACTCACGATGGTGGGGCACAAATGGACTGGATGGAGCAAGAACAAGAACGTGGTATCACTATTACATCTGCTGCAACAACTGCACAATGGAAAGACCACCGTGTAAACATCATTGATACCCCAGGACACGTGGACTTCACTGTTGAAGTTGAGCGTTCATTGCGTGTATTAGATGGTTCAGTAGCTTTACTAGATGCCCAATCGGGTGTAGAGCCTCAAACAGAAACTGTTTGGCGTCAAGCAGATACTTATAAAGTACCTCGTATTGTATTCGTAAATAAAATGGATAAAATGGGTGCAGACTTCTTATACTCTGTAAACACTATCCACGAACGTTTACAAGCAAACGCTCAACCTATCCAATTACCAATTGGTTCTGAAGATGACTTCGAAGGTATCATTGACTTAGTGGAAATGAACGCTGAAGTTTACACTTCTGATGACGGTAGAGAATACGAAGAACGCGAAATTCCAGAAGAATACCGCGAATTAGCTGAAAAATGGCACACAAACCTAATTGAATCAATCGCTGACGTGAATGAAGATATTATGGAAAAATACCTTGAAGGTGAAGAGATTTCTAAAGAAGAGTTGAAAACGGCTATCCGTACAGCAACTACTAACGTTGACTTCTTCCCTGTAATGTGTGGTTCTGCCTTTAAAAATAAAGGTGTTCAATTAATGCTTGATGCAGTTATCGACTACTTACCTGCACCAACTGATGTACCACCAATCCAAGGTCATGCATTTGACAACCCAGAAGAAGTGATCGAAGTTCGTGCGAACGACGATGCACCATTCTCAGCATTAGCGTTTAAAGTTATGACTGACCCATTCGTAGGTCGTTTAACTTTCTTCCGTGTATACTCTGGTACTGTTCAATCAGGTTCATACATCCAAAATGCTACTAAAGACAAACGTGAACGTTTAGGTCGTATCTTAATGATGCACGCTAACTCTCGTTCTGAAGTAGATGAAGTATTCTCTGGTGATATCGCTGCTGCCGTAGGTCTTAAAGACACTACTACAGGTGATACATTATGTGACGTTGACAACAAAGTTATCCTTGAGTCAATGGAATTCCCTGAGCCGGTTATCGAAGTTGCTATCGAACCAGATACTAAAGCTGACCAAGACAAAATGTCTATCGCTTTAGGTAAATTAGCTGAAGAGGATCCAACTTTCCGTGCGTCAACTGACCACGAAACTGGTCAAACAATCATCGCTGGTATGGGTGAGCTTCATCTTGACATTATCGTTGACCGTTTGAAACGTGAATTCAATGTTTCTGCAACTGTAGGTGCGCCTCAAGTATCTTACCGTGAAACATTCACACAACAAACTCAAGTTCAAGGTAAATTCGTTCGTCAATCAGGTGGTAAAGGTCAATACGGTGACGTATGGATTGAATTCACACCTAACGAAGAAGGTGCTGGATTTGAATTTGAAAATGCAATCGTCGGTGGTGTGGTTCCTCGTGAATACATCCCTGCTGTTGAAGCTGGTCTTAAAGATGCAATGGAAAACGGTGTATTAGCTGGATTCCCATTAATCGATGTTAAAGCTAAACTTTACGATGGTTCTTACCATGATGTCGATTCATCTGAGACAGCTTTCAAAGTTGCTGCTTCATTAGCGTTACGTAACGCTATTAAATCTGCTAAACCTGCAATTCTTGAACCAATGATGCGTGTTGACATCCAAGTTCCTGAAGAATACTTAGGGGACGTTATGGGTCACGTATCAGCTCGTCGTGGACGTATTGAAGGTCAAACACCACGTGGTAACGCGTTGATGATTAACTCACAAGTTCCGTTATCAGAAATGTTTGGTTACGCAACTACTTTACGTTCTGCAACTCAAGGACGTGGTACTTTCACAATGACATTCGATCATTACGAAGCTGTACCAAAATCTATTCAAGAAGACATTATCAAACAATATGGTAAAGGTTCAGAAGATTAATTTTTAAATTAAGACTTTGACCATAGGCTTACTCGTGGAAATCAAGTACCTGCTAGGTTTTTCAAAGGTTAGATGCTTGATTTCTGAAGCGAGTTTGACTATAATGAACTTATTGAAAATCTATAAAATTTAGGTTTATATTTTCTATTCTTAGGAGGAATACATAAAATGGCAAAACAAACATATGAACGTACAAAACCCCATGTTAACGTTGGTACTTTAGGACACGTTGACCACGGTAAAACAACTTTATCAGCTGCAATCGCAACTGTATTAGCTAAACACGGTTTCGGTGAAGCTCAAGACTACGCTTCAATCGATAACGCTCCAGAAGAGCAAGAACGTGGTATTACAATCAATACTTCACACATCGAGTACGAAACAGCTAACCGTCACTACGCGCATATCGACGCCCCAGGACATGCTGACTACGTTAAAAACATGATCACTGGTGCTGCTCAAATGGACGGTGCGATCTTAGTAGTATCTGCTGCTGATGGTCCAATGCCACAAACTCGTGAGCATATCCTTTTAGCTGGCCAAATTGGTGTTCCAGCATTCGTAGTATTCTTAAACAAAGTTGACCAAGTTGACGATGAAGAATTACTAGAATTAGTTGAAATGGAAGTTCGTGACTTATTATCTGAGTACAACTACCCAGGTGACGATCTACCTGTAGTTGCTGGTTCTGCTTTATTAGCATTACAAGGCGACGAAGCTCAAGAAGCTAAAATCATGGAATTAATGGAAGCTGTAGATACTTACATTCCAGAACCAGAACGTGACAACGACAAACCATTCATGATGCCAATTGAGGATGTATTCTCAATCACTGGTCGTGGTACTGTTGCTACAGGTCGTGTTGAACGTGGTGAAATTCGTACAGGTGACGAAGTTGACATCGTTGGTATTGCAGAACAAATCGGTAAATCAGTTGTAACTGGTGTTGAAATGTTCCGTAAAAACTTAGACTACGCTCAAGCTGGTGACAACATCGGTGCATTATTACGTGGTGTTCAACGTGAAGACATCCAACGTGGTCAAGTATTGGCTGCTCCTGGTTCAATCACTCCACATACTAAATTTAAAGCGCAAGTTTACGTTTTATCTAAAGAAGAAGGTGGACGTCATACGCCATTCTTAACTAACTACCGTCCACAATTCTACTTCCGTACTACTGACATCACTGGTGTTATCACTTTACCAGAAGACGTAGCTATGGTTATGCCTGGTGACAACGTTGATATGGACGTTGAATTGATTCACCCAGTTGCGATCGAAGATGGTACTAAATTCTCTATCCGTGAAGGTGGACGTACTGTAGGTGCGGGTACAATCACTACAATCGAAGCTTAATTAACACAATTAAACTTTAAAAATCAAATTTGCAAATTGGAAAGGCGACCGGGTGACGACTCGGTCGTCTTTTTTTGTGCTTCTATAATAAATGGTTCTATAATAAATAGTGTTGGTGAGATTTCATGTTGAATCTCATTGACACTATTTTTGTGTACGGCAAAAGGCCATGCTATCTTTCATGCATGCAAAACAGTTACCTAACGAAATATCATGAATGATATAAACAAATAACGAAATATTTTGCCGCAATATCTTTTTTTGAACCAAGGGAGTATACTTATGGCAGCGAAATTTAAATGAAATTTGGTGTTTTATGCATATCTTTGAGGATGCGACTACGGTTGCTGTTGGTGATTTATTAGGCGTTTCAAATGATGTTGTTTTTAAACATGCATATCCTGTGGAAACAAAAATCTCTAAAAGTTTGGTAGCAGCTATGCAGTCACTAGAGTATTCACGAGCCTTTATGGGCTCTCGCATTTTTAGCGATGCTTTTAATGGTAATTTAAATGTATCGGGTGGGTTTGGTCTCTTTAAAAAGGAAGCGCTTATTAGTGTGAATGGTTATGATGTGAATAGTGTGGCTGAAGACATGGACTTGGCCTTACGCTTACATCGGTATTACGTGGAGAATAAAATCCCCTATAATAATCGGTATGTTGCGAATGCAATCTGTTGGACGCAAGCGCCTTTTACTTTAAAAGACTTGGCGAAACAGCGGTCGAGATGGCATCGAGGATTAATACAAAGTATGTGGCAACACCGTACCATCATGTTAAATCCTAAATATGGTTTACTAGGTACCGTATCGTACTTATTCTATTTTCTATATGAATTGATGGCGCCATTTATTGAATTACTAGGTATCATCATTATTTCTTTATTATTCATGCTAGGCATGTTAAATGTTTCTTCCGCGATAGCACTTGCGCTGTTATATTTTCTGTTTTGTGTTTTTCAAACGATGGTTTTCTACGTGGGCAGATATTTTATCCAAGACTATCAATTTTTCCGCGGGGATACCTTAAAAGCTTTTGGTATTACAATTCTAGATTCGATCTTCTATAGACCCTATCTACTATTTGTTCGTTTATATGCTGCGATTACTTATAGTACCCACTTGCATAGTTGGCATAAGATTGAACGAGAAGCATTCGATAAGACAAGCTAAATAAAGCTAGTGCATTTGTAAAGAGACAAGTAGCTTTAAGGAATAAGGATTTGTGCTTGCTTGTTATCTTTTCATTTTTATACAGTATTTGCACATTCTAACCTAAATTAATATAGTAATGAAATTTCAGGAGACCGGATTTAAGGGCCATTTATCAGAATTCTATGAGTAGATTGTATATAAAATTGTGAAAAATGATAATTTTTTACATGATTTTGTTGACTTTGCATAGTCAATAGCGTAATCTTAGAAAAAACAAAGCAACCTTTTAATCAAGTCCTGTGAGGCTTTCAAGGGGTCAAGTGAAACCATGCGAATGGTTTGTTTACTATATCTTCAATTTACTTGTAGTGTCGTAAAGCGCTTAGCCCTCGGGCTAAGTGCTTTTTTTTATGGTGTAAATGTAAATGGTCATAATCGGTGTGTTCGTTGAAGGTGAGTGAAAAAATGGAAAAAATATTGTTGTTAGAAACTGGTGAAACATTTTATGGTGAAGCTTTTGGTGCTACGAAAGAGGTTATTGGCGAAGTAGTCTTTTCAACAGGAATGACAGGTTATCAAGAATCATTAACTGACCAGAGTTATAACAGTCAAATGTTAACATTTACCTTTCCATTAATTGGAAATTATGGTGTAAATGCTGATGATTTTGAATCTGTAGACCCTACAGTGAAGGCTATCATTTGTCGTGAAGTTGCACGTTTCCCATCTAACTGGCGATCAAAAATGAGCTTGGATGAGTTCTTAGTGGAATATGATATACCAGGCATTAAACATATTGATACGCGTCAATTAACCAAAACAATCCGTAGTCACGGAACGATGAAAGCTAGTTTACTAAATGAGGGGACTGACATTGAAGCTGCGCTTGCGACACTTCGCGCGATAGACTTGCCTACAAACCAAGTAGCGCAAGTATCAACTAAAACGCGATATGTGAATCCAAATGCTGGTAAGAATGTGGTCGTAGTAGACTTTGGTTTGAAACATTCAATTTTACGTGAATTAAACAAACGTGAGTGTAATGTAACGGTGGTACCATATGATACAACTGCCCAAGAAATTTTACGTTTAGCTCCTGATGGCGTCATGTTAACCAACGGCCCTGGGGATCCAACGAGTATTCCAGAAGCTTTAGACATGATTAATGAAATTCAAGGTAAAATACCTTTGTTTGGTATCTGTCTTGGTCACCAATTGTTGTGTTTAGCGAATGGTGGCGAAACCTTCAAAATGAAATTCGGCCATCGTGGCTTTAACCACCCTGTACGTGAAATTGCTACTGGTCGTATTGATTTCACTTCTCAAAACCACGGTTATGCGGTAGATGCTGATTCATTAGTGCATACAGATTTAGAAATCACTCATATCGAAATCAACGATGAAACGGTAGAAGGTGTGCGCCACAAAACTTTACCTGCTTTTAGTGTGCAATATCATCCTGATGCAGCACCAGGACCACATGATGCAGACCACTTATTTGATCGTTTTATTGAATTAATGGATAACAACAAGAACTTGGAGGGGACTATTTAATGCCAAAACGTACTGATATTCACAAGATTATGGTTATCGGATCTGGTCCAATTATCATCGGACAGGCAGCAGAATTTGACTATGCTGGTACACAAGCATGCTTATCTTTACGTGAAGAAGGTTATGAAGTTGTATTAATTAACTCCAATCCAGCAACTATCATGACTGACACGGAAATTGCTGACAAAGTGTATATTGAACCGATTACGCTAGAATTTGTATCACGCATCTTACGTAAAGAGCGTCCAGACGCGATTCTACCTACTTTAGGTGGCCAAACAGGTTTAAACATGGCGATTGAATTAGCCAATGATGGTATTTTAGATGAATTAGGTATCCAATTATTGGGTACAAAATTATCAGCTATCGATCAAGCTGAAGACCGTGACCTTTTCCGTAATCTAATGCGTGAATTGAATGAACCAGTTCCTGAGAGTGATATTGTACATACAGTTGACGAAGCACTAGCTTTCGCAGAACAGGCTGGTTATCCAGTAATTGTACGTCCTGCCTTTACCATGGGTGGAACAGGTGGGGGGATTTGTAATGACCCTGCTGAATTACGTGAAATTGTTGCTAAGGGCCTTAAATTATCGCCTGTAAACCAATGTTTGATTGAAATTTCAATCGCTGGTTACAAGGAAATCGAATACGAAGTAATGCGTGATAGCGCAGATAATGCTTTGGTTGTTTGTAACATGGAAAACTTTGACCCAGTTGGTATTCATACAGGAGATTCAATTGTTTTCGCACCGACCTTGACTCTAACAGACCACGAAAACCAAATGTTGCGCGATGCATCATTAAAGATTATCCGTGCCTTAGGTATTGAAGGTGGTTGCAATGTGCAATTAGCCTTAGATCCAAACAGCTTCAATTACTACGTTATTGAAGTAAACCCACGGGTGAGCCGTTCTTCAGCGCTTGCATCTAAAGCAACTGGTTATCCAATCGCCAAAATTGCAGCCAAAATCGCAGTAGGGTTAACACTTGATGAAATGATCAACCCTGTAACAGGTACAACCTTAGCCGAATTTGAACCAGCTTTGGACTATGTGGTTGCGAAGATTCCACGTTGGCCATTCGATAAATTCGAGAAAGGTGATCGTCAGTTAGGTACTCAAATGAAAGCCACTGGTGAAGTCATGGCTATTGGTACGAACCTTGAAGAAGCGCTGTTAAAAGCTGTCCGTTCACTAGAAATTGGTGCTGAACACATGGCAACAACTGCTAGTCGCGAAGCTGATGAAGTAACCTTAATTGATAAGATTACACGTGCACAAGACGACCGTATCTTCTACTTAGCTGAAGCTTTGCGCCGCGGATATACCATTGAACAATTACATGACATGACAAAAATTAATCTCTATTTCCTAGATGTTTTAATGCACATTGTAGAATTAGAAAATACACTTGAAGCCAATAAAGAAGATGTTGCTGTCTTAAAAGAAGCAAAACGTTATGGTTTCTCTGATTTAGCCATCTCTAGACTATGGGAAAATGATTTAGCAGATGTACGTGACTTACGAGCTGCAAACGGCATTCGCCCAGTCTACAAAACCGTTGACACCTGTGCGGCCGAGTTTGAATCGAACACACCATACTACTATTCAACCTATAGTGCTGATAACGAAAGTATGCCTTCAGACAAAAAGACTGTTTTAGTATTAGGTTCAGGTCCCATCCGTATCGGTCAAGGGGTAGAATTTGACTACGCCACAGTTCACTCTGTCAAAGCAATCCAACAAGCTGGCTACGAAGCGATTATCATGAATAACAACCCAGAAACAGTTTCAACTGATTTCTCTATTTCGGATAAACTTTACTTCGAACCACTTACTTTAGAAGACGTACTACATGTCATCGACCTTGAACAACCAGAAGGGGTTATTGTACAATTTGGTGGTCAAACAGCGATAAATCTAGCTGAACCATTACATGCATTAGGTATTCCTATCTTAGGGACAACCGTAGAAGACTTAGATCGTGCTGAAGACCGTGACTTGTTCGAGCAAGCCTTAACAGACTTAGGAATCCCTCAACCAGAAGGTTTTACAGCAATGTCTGTAGAAGATGCTTTACAAATCCCAAGTAAGATTGGCTATCCAGTCTTAGTACGTCCAAGTTATGTCTTAGGTGGGCGTGGTATGGAAATCGTGGATAACGATGCCGACTTACGCAGCTATATGGAAGATGCCATGATTGCCTCTCCAGACCGTCCAATTTTGATTGACCATTATGTAGTGGGTACCGAAGTCGAAGTCGATGCAATTTGTGACGGTGAAAATGTCTTAATCCCAGGAATTATGGAACATATCGAACGTTCTGGGGTCCACTCAGGTGACTCTATGGCCGTTTATCCTTCACAAAGTCTATCTGATGAAGTGAAGGCGACCATCGTCGATTACACTGAACGTCTATCTTTTGGCTTAAATTGCTTGGGTATGATGAATATTCAATTCATTGTTCAAGATGGCCAAGTTTATGTGATTGAAGTAAATCCACGTGCCAGCCGTACAGTACCTTTCTTGAGTAAGGTAACGGGTATTCCAATGGCACAAGTAGCAACGCGTGCTATCCTTGGCGAAAGCATTATTGACCAAGGTTACCAACCAGGTCTTTACGCTGAAGGCAACATGGTTCATGTAAAAGCACCAGTATTCTCATTCACTAAATTGAACCTAGTTGATCCGCAATTAGGACCAGAAATGAAATCAACTGGTGAAGTGATGGGTTCAGATATCAACCTTCAAAAAGCACTATACAAGGCCTTTGCAGGTAGCAACATCCACGTCAATGATTTCGGTAATGTCTTGTTCACAATTACCAAGGCTGACGTAGCAGAAAGTTTGGCATTGGCACAACGTTTCCGTCAAATTGGCTTCAGTGTCATGGTAACGGGCGACATGCAAGCGGAATTTGAAGCTGCAGGTATTGATACTGTTGCAGTGACATCAAATGAAGTAACAGACGAAAAAGAAATTGAGCAAACATTAGTGAACTTGATTACCGAAGAACGTGCACAAATTATCATTAATACATGGGGTCGCGCGCGACACGACCAAAACTCGGGTCAATTAATTCGTAAAGCTGCCATCGAGCGTGGTGTGCCACTATTAACATCCATCGATACAGCAGAAGCAATTCTATACGTATTGGAAGACCGCGGTTTCCAAATCAAAGCGTTAGTATAAACCGCCATCTGATTTGAAACTTTAGGCAAAATAAAAAGGTAGTCCGAAAGTACATGAAACTTTCGGGCTACCTTTTTTGTTATTGAAATGGATTATAGAAACGACCACCATTGGTAAAGAATAGATATATACCAATCGCTACAATGATGACTGTCACAAACAGGGCAAGGAAATCCCCACGCTTGAAGGGGCGTGCGCTATACCATGTACGTCGATTTTCTTTACCAAAACGACGCAATTCCATCGATTGGCTAATCACTTCAATGCGGTCGAGACTAGAAAATATCAAAGGCATGATAACCTGAGCCGAACGCTTAATGCGTTGGAAAAAGGGCGCCTTTTTTGACATTTCAATCCCGCGCGCTTGTTGGCTTTGACGAACAGCAAAGAATTGACTTTGGATATCCGGAATATAGCGTAAGGCTAAGGCCACAGCATAAGCAATACGGTAGGAAACCCCAATCCGGTTTAAGGAAGAAGCAAACTCACTAGGGTTTGTCGTTAAGATAAAAATTAAAGCCAGGGGTATGGTCGAGAAATATTTAACAAACAGATTAAACTCATAGAATAGTTGTTCCTGAGTGATGGTATAACGACCAATACCTTCAGCAATCACCGTACGTGATCCATAGAGTTGAACCCCGTATTCTGGTTCGAAAATATAGATCGTAATTAGGTTCAAAATAGAGAAGAAGAGGATAAAGTAAATGACTGTATTCACTTCAGACCATCGAATCTTGGAAAGCCAAAAGAGTACAAGCGACAAAATACCCAAGCCAATCAGAAATCTTGTATCGTAGGATGTCATGGCAATAACCGAAAGGGTGATAAAGGCAATTAACTTGGTTGCACCAGATAAACGGTGAAGTGGCGTGTCATGGGCAATGTAGCCTAATGTTTGGGCTTGTGTTTTAGCCATAGTCAGTCACGCTCCTTTCTATACCTGCTGTCGTTGGGTTAACTGTTGGAAGATTTCGTTCAAAGCGAATGAAGGTATCAATAAAGTTTGTCGGTGCGATATTAGGCAATGTCTTGGCTAACTGATAAATGCTAGTCGGTGCCAAATGTGCTTGCTTCATCAAATATTCATTAGAAAGAACGGCAGAAGGTTTATCATCTGCTAGGATTTTTCCATCATGTAGTACGATGGTTCGATTAGAGTATTCCTGCATCAAATGCATATCGTGGGTAATCATCAATATGGTGATTCCTTCGGTAGCATTCAATTCTTGAATAAATGTCATCATATCCGTGTAGTGTTTATAATCTTGTCCAGCCGTAGGTTCATCCAAAATCAAGAGCTTTGGATTTAAGACTAGAATGCTTGCAATCGTCGCGCGTCTTTTTTGCCCATAAGATAGTGCCGAAATTGGCCAATTACGATAGGGATATAGACCACAAATGGTCAACGCATGACCCACACGTTCCTGTAAGGCCTCATCCGTTGCATACTGGTACAAACCGCGATTGATTAAACCCGCAGCCACCTCATCCGCCAGAATATTCTTTGAAATCATCAAATTTGGATTCTGCATGACATAGCCTATATTATCTGCAATTTCCTTAATCGATAGATTTGCCGCATCTTGACCGAACAAGGTAATTGTCCCCGCATCAGGACGCTCAAAACCACACAGGAGCTTAGCGAGCGTTGATTTGCCAGCCCCATTCGTGCCGACCAACGAAATGAGTTCCCCATCGTAGATTGTCAGATGCATATCGGAAATCAGAGGCGCATCTTGATAGCGAAAAGCAACATCATCGAGTTGAACAATTGGGGTCTGTTGGACATTTTGGCTCGTTTCAACCTGACTATCATACCAAGTCGTTAACTCCTGCGCCACCTTAGGCGTTACTAGGTCAGGTGTAAAGGCACCAAGGCGTTGAAATTGATCCAAGGAGACCCCAGCATAAGCAAAAGCATCCAAATAGAGGGGTTGACGAACTCCAATTTGGTCCAACAAATCAGAACGTAGCAACGCGTCAACGGACATATCGCCCACCAAATGGCCGTCTTCAATCACGATTACGCGATCAATATCAGCAATCAGGGTTTCCTCCAGACGATGCTCGATCACAATCGTCGTTAATTGTTCAGACGCATTTAGCTGACCAATGAGTGCCATGGTTGCTAAGCCCGATGCTGGGTCTTGATTAGCTAATGGTTCATCAAATAGGGCAATCGGTGATTCGTCAATTAAAACCCCACCAATAGATACCCGTTGTTTCTGCCCGCCTGACAAGGCTTGAGGTTTGGCATTTAATAAGTCATGAAGATCTAATGTAGTAGCCCAGGCATTTACCTTGTTTACCATTTCTCCTTGATCAACATAATCATTTTCTAAAGCAAAGGCTAGGTCTTCAGCTACTGTTAAGCCAACAAATTGACCATCGGTATCTTGCAAGACGGTACCAACTTGTAGTGAAAGGTCAAAAATTGACTGTCCTTTAATTGATTGCCCGTTAATAAAAATATCACCTGTGAAATCACCGTCAAAGGTATTGGGGATTTGCCCATTAATCATTTTTCCGATAGTGGATTTCCCAGAACCTGAAGGTCCGATAATAAGTACTTTCTCACCAGGATAAATGGCAAATGACAAATCGTGTAGATTTAAGTCCGCTTGACTCGCATAGCGAAAAGATACATTTTTAAATTCAATAGCCGGTGTGACATTCAAGTCCACCGGCTCTGTTGTAAATACGTTATTCATAATAAAAACTACTTTCTATTATTGCTCTTTACGCAAACTTCCTGATTTCGTACGTGTAGAAGCATATCCTTTAAGTAACAATGTACCAATAATACCAACAGATAATGCGTTAACAAGTGCAGAAACACCACCTTGTAAGAAAACTTTGTTGGCAGGTTCAGAATAAATTAAAATGTCTAAGACTGGTGCAATGACAACCCATGATAACACGTTCACGATAACTTGACCAATATTGAATTGAATTGCATCTTTCAGTGTAAAAATACCTTCGTTTACTTTTAAACGACGACCTACGATACCAAAACCATAACCAGCAAAACCAGATGTTAGTACCCATGACCACCACAAACCGTATGTTAATAGGTCTTTGATAGCGTGACCGATTAAACCAATGAATAGACCAGCAAATGGTCCAAAGATAGTAGCCATTAAAGCTAAGAAGGGATAGGTTGTTTCAATACTTGTATTTGGAATACCAGTCGGGATAGATAGGAAGCGACCTAAGATAAAGAATACGGCTGCACCCACACCGATAGCAACTAGGGTTGTAATAGATGATTGTTTTTTATTCATTTTTATTCTCCTTTGAATGTTTCTTCTATATAATAGCACTTGTGTATGCGTTCGAATATAAGCTTAGCAATTAAATTTTAGTGATTTCAATATTCCAATCCACACCAGTACCTACACCGTATGTTTCAGAGAAGTTTTGTTGGTTAATGGCTACACCCAAATTCAATAATGAGTTGATATAACCCACTGGTTCACCAACAGGTACATCAGCGAATGAATGGCCGAATAAAATATGGTTTTGATAATGTTTAATGCCGTTATGGTAAATAGTAACCGAAATGGTGTCACCGTTTTGAATGCCCGCTTCTTTTAGCATAGTTGAAGAGATATTCGTCCACAGTGAACCAAAGCGGACGTCTAGTATATCGATAGTTCCGTAAATAGTGTTGTCAGCTAAACGCAAGTCGCCTAGTTTGAAGCTAGTCACCGCATCAACAGGGATATTATTTTTCAATTCGTCATAGTAAGACGCGTCTTGTGCTAGTTTAGCACCGTTATAAACGTAAACGTCACGTCCATGGAAGGTATGTGATTCTTCAGAATGTGGTAAGCGGTTTTTAATTTCATCGATTTCCTTCACAGATTCAAGGCCGATGTGTTTAGCCACGTGAGTTAAGGTGCCGTTGTCAGGCGTTACAATATAATGACCTGAGTCAGTTTTCGCTACAACAGATTTACGTGCAGAACCAACACCAGGATCGACTACAGAAACGAAGACTGTATTTGCTGGCCAATATTTAATGGTTTGTAATAGGCGATAAGAAGCGGCGAAAATATCGTAAGCAGGAATTTCGTGGGTTAAGTTAGCAACTGTTAAAGCTGAGTCTACTGTGTAAGCCACTCCGTACATTGCTGCTACCGCACCATCACCTAAACCGAAGTCAGTTTGTAATACTAAGAAACTATTCGTCATATCTGTATCCTCCAATGATATAATATCCTGTTATAGGCTTATCATACGCAACTTGTGGGCATTTAACAATCACTGTCAAATGAATTTCGCAAGATATAAGCTATCGCAAGTGATAGGTAAACTTGTTCGGTCCAAGTGGAGATATATGATTTTTGAACAGTCATTTGTTACAATAAACACCTAAAGCATGAATTCGCTATAATATAGAAGTAATTCTTATTTGAAAAAGCTGGTCCGGATTAGCTGACGACCATCTAAAGGAGAGAATGCTATTTTCCGAGAACTCAATAGCGAATAACAAATAAGAATGATTATACAGTTATTATATAGAAGAAAAATGAAAGGAAGGCAAGATTTAATGACGCAGCCATTCGGCAAGCAAAGTTTAATAGAAGTATTGACCGCATATAAGGCAGATCCCAATCCGTTAACAACGCTGGCTATGTTGACCACGATGGCGACCGCCCACTTATACGCTATCCAACTAGAGGGGACACCAGCCGACAAAAGTATCTGGTTAACTTACGACAAAGAAAAGGGAAAACGAGAGCTTGTGACTTTCACGGACAAAGATCAAGCTAGCCAATACGCATCTAAAGCAGATAATGTTTCGACTCAGCAAATGACTTTTAAACAGATTGCCTTGATGGTTTTAACCACAGACAACCCTATTGATAGCTTTATCGTCAATCCTTGGACCACCAAAGCAAAATTTAATCAAAGTATCATCGAAAAGGTATGGCAGTACGCGATAAAACATGTATAATATACCTATTGAAAGATGACACAGTAGGGCGCGTTGCTAAGAAATGGCAACCGCCTTGTAAAATATTTCGAAATGATACACTAGGTAGCGTTGGCAATAACCGCCAAAAAATGGCCTTTAATAAAGAAATAGCGATAAATAAGGATTTTTTTGAAAAAAAGACGAGAAAAAGCTTGCACTGCCTAGTTTAATTTTGTATACTAATTGGGTGCCGTTTTATACGGAGCAACAGTATTTGCGTGCAAACGTTGATACACCAATAAGCAGTGATGTATGAGGTTGCGACACACCCGGTAGCATTGCCATAAGGGTGGCCGGTAATTCATACGGAGCAAGTCAAATTTAAAATATGACGAGGAGGAAAAAGTCATGGCAAAACAAAAAATTCGTATTCGTTTAAAAGCTTACGAACACCGTGCATTAGATCAATCAGCAGCTAAAATTGTTGATACTGCACAACGTACAGGAGCAGAAGTATCAGGCCCAATTCCATTGCCTACTGAACGCTCATTATTCACAGTAATCCGTGCAACACATAAATACAAGGATTCACGTGAACAATTCGAAATGCGTACGCACAAACGTTTAATCGACATCGTTAACCCAACACCAAAAACTGTTGATGCGTTAATGAAATTAGATTTACCATCAGGCGTAGACATCGAAATCAAATTATAATTCCAGAATCATCGAAACAAATTAGTTAACCCAATTATTAAATAAAAAAATTATACGGAGGTGTACTCATGACTAAAGGAATCTTAGGAAAAAAAGTAGGTATGACACAATTCTTTACAGAAACTGGTGAATTAGTACCAGTTACAGTTATCGAAGCACAACCAAACGTTGTTTTACAAGCTAAAACAAACGAAACTGATGGCTACGAAGCTATTCAAGTTGGTTTTGACAACAAACGTGAAGTATTGGCAAACAAACCTCACAAAGGTCATGTAGCAAAAGCAGAAACTACTCCTAAGCGCTTCATTAAAGAATTCAAAGATGTTGAGCTAGGAGATTACGAAGTTGGATCAGAAATCAAGGTTGATATCTTCCAAGCAGGAGACATCGTTGATGTTACGGGTACTTCAAAAGGTAAAGGATTCCAAGGTGCTATCAAGCGTCATGGTCAATCACGTGGACCTATGTCACACGGTTCTCATTACCACCGCAGCCCAGGTTCAATGGGTATGGCGTCGGATGCTTCTAAAGTATTCAAGGGTAAAAACTTACCAGGACAAACTGGTGGTACTCAAATCACTATCCAAAACCTAGAAATCGTTAAAGTAGATGCAGAGCGCAACGTCATCTTAATCAAAGGTAACGTTCCAGGTGCTAAAAAATCTATGGTAACAATCAAATCTGCAGTTAAATCTGCTGAATAATACCAGGAAGGAGGAACAGTTTCATGGCAAACATTACATTATTTAAACAAGACGGTTCACAAGCTGGCGAAATCACATTAAACGATGAAGTCTTCGCAATTGAACCAAATGAAAATGCAATTTACGATGTAGTTATTATGCAACAAGCTTCATTACGTCAAGGCACCCACAAAGTTAAAGGACGTTCAGAAGTTAGCGGTGGTGGACGTAAACCATGGCGTCAAAAAGGTACAGGTCGTGCTCGTCAAGGTTCAATCCGCTCTCCACAATGGGTAGGCGGTGGCCGTGCATTCGGACCAACACCTCGTTCATATGCTTACAAATTACCTCGTAAAGTTCGTCGTTTAGCTTTACGCTCTGCATTATCTAATAAGGTAGCAGAAAACAACTTTATCGTTGTTGATGAATTAGCATTCGAAACACCAAAAACTAAATTATTCCAAGAAGTGTTGAATAACTTACAAGTTGAAAATAAAGTTTTAGTTGTAATCAATAAAGACAACGACAACGCACAATTATCAGCTCGTAACTTACCAAACGTAAAAGTAGTTGATGAAAACAACGTTAACGTATTCGACTTAGTTAACTCTGAAAAAGTCATCATTACAAAAGCAGCACTTTCTAACGTAGAGGAGGTACTAGCATAATGTTGGCACACGACGTAATCATTCGCCCAATCATCACTGAAGAATCAATGTTGAAAATGGACGAAAACAAATACACTTTTGAAGTAGCTGTTAAAGCAAATAAAACAGAAGTTAAACAAGCAATCGAAGAATTGTTCAACGTAGACGTGAAAAACGTAAACATCATGAACGTTCGCGGTAAATTAAAACGTATGGGACGTTTTGCTGGTTATACACGTAAACGCCGTAAAGCAATCGTAACCATCGCTGAAGGTCAATCAATCGAAATCTTCGGAAACGAAGCAGAATAATTAAGATAGGAGGAAATTCACGTGGCGATAAAAACATATAAAGCAACGACTAACGGTCGTCGTAACATGTCAGGTTCAGATTTCTCAGAAATCACTAAAACAACTCCTGAAAAAACATTGTTAGAATCACAAAGCAAACGTGCTGGTCGTAACAACAACGGTCGCATTACAGTTCGTCATCACGGTGGTGGACACAAACAAGCTTACCGTATCATTGACTTCAAACGTAATAAAGACAACGTTGAAGGTTTAGTGAAAGCTATTGAGTACGATCCAAACCGTTCAGCTAATATTGCGTTAATCCACTATACAGATGGTATTAAGACTTACATCATCGCACCTAAAGGTTTACAAGTTGGTGCTCGTATTTCTTCTGGTGAAGCAGCAGATATCAAAGTTGGTAATGCATTACCATTGAAAAACATTCCAGTTGGTACTTTAGTACATAACATTGAAACTAAACCTGGTAAAGGTGGACAATTAGTTCGCTCTGCTGGTGCTAGCGCTCAAGTGTTAGGTAAAGAAGACAAATACGTATTGATCAAATTAACTTCTGGTGAAGTTCGTATGATCTTAGGTACTTGTCGTGCAACAATTGGTGTTGTTGGTAACGAACAACACAGCTTAATCAACGTAGGTAAAGCAGGACGCTCTCGTTGGGCAGGTAAACGTCCAACTGTTCGTGGTTCTGTAATGAACCCTAACGATCACCCTCACGGTGGTGGTGAAGGTAAAGCTCCAGTCGGACGTCCAAGTCCAATGACTCCATGGGGTAAACCTGCACGTGGTATTAAGACTCGTGATAAGAACGCACGTAGCAATAAATTAATTGTACGTCGTCGTAACTCTAAGTAATCACATTAAATAGGATAGCGAAGGGAGCCAAATAAATATGAGCCGTAGCTTGAAAAAAGGACCTTTTTGTGATGACCATTTAATGAAAAAAGTGGTTGCACAACAAGACGCACAAAAGAAACAAGTAATCAAAACATGGTCACGCCGTTCAACAATTTTCCCTAACTTTGTTGGGTTAACAATTGCTGTATACGATGGCCGTAAACATGTACCAGTTTTTATCCAAGAAGATATGGTAGGTCACAAACTAGGTGAATTCGTACCAACTCGTACATACAAAGGACATGGCGCTGACGACAAGACAACTCGTCGTTAATCTGAGAGGAGGAAATAAAGAATGGCAGAACAAATTACATCTGCAAAAGCAACTGCAAACACAGTTCGCGTTTCTGCTCGTAAAGCACGTTTAGTTGTTGATTTAATCCGCAACAAAACTGTCGGTGAAGCTATTGCAATCTTAAAAAACACTCCTCGTTCAGCATCTCCTGCTGTAGAGAAAGTGTTAATGTCTGCAATTGCAAACGCAGAACACAACTTTGGCTTAGAGCCAGCTAACTTAGTAGTAAGCGAAGCATTCGTAAATGAAGGACCAACGATGAAACGTTTCCGTCCACGTGCGAAAGGTACAGCTTCTAGAATCAACAAACGTACAAGCCACATTACAGTGGTAGTAAAAACAGCAGAGGAGGCATAATTAATGGGACAAAAGATTAATCCTATCGGTATGCGTATCGGCGTCATCAAAGATTGGGACGCTCGTTGGTATGCAGAAAAAGACTTTGCAGATACTTTACACGAAGACTTACATATCCGCGAATACATCGCTGAAACATTAAAAGATGCTTCTGTATCTCAAGTTGAAATTGAACGTGCTGCAAACAAAGTTAACGTAAACATCCACACTGCTAAACCGGGTATGGTTATTGGTAAAGGTGGTTCTGAAGTTGACGCATTACGTAAAACTTTAAACAACCGTACAGGTAAAAAAGTACACATCAACATTGTAGAAATTAAAAAACCTGAATTAGACGCTAAATTAGTTGGTGAGTCAATCGCTCAACAATTAGAAAACCGTGTAGCTTTCCGTCGTGCGCAAAAACAAGCAATCCAACGCACAATGAAATCAGGAGCTAAAGGTATCAAAGTTCAAATCTCAGGTCGTTTGAATGGTGCCGACATGGCGCGTTCAGAAACTCAAGTAGAAGGAACAGTTCCATTGCATACATTGCGTGCGGACATCGACTACTCATGGGAAGAAGCCGACACTACTTACGGTAAGATCGGTATCAAAACATGGGTATGCCGTGGTGAAATCCTTCCAACAAAAAATATTCAAGGGGAGGCTTAAAACATGTTAGTACCTAAACGTGTAAAACACAGACGTGAATTCCGTGGTAAAATGCGTGGCGAAGCTAAAGGCGGAAAAGAAATTGCATACGGTGAATTCGGTTTGCAAGCATTAGATTCAGCATGGATCACTAACCGTCAAATTGAAGCATCTCGTATTGCCATGACACGTTACATGAAACGTGGTGGGAAAGTATGGATTAAAATCTTCCCACATAAATCTTATACAGCTAAAGCAATTGGTGTTCGTATGGGTTCTGGTAAAGGTGCTCCAGAAGGTTGGGTATCTCCAGTTAAACGCGGTAAAATCTTATTTGAAGTTGCCGGCGTTCCAGAAGAAGTAGCTAAAGAAGCATTGCGTTTAGCATCTCACAAATTACCTATTCGTACTAAAATCGTAAAACGTGAAATTGGTGGTGAATCTAATGACTAAATTTACAGATATTAAAGATCTTTCCACTGCTGAACTTACTGCTAAAGAACAAGAATATCGTCAAGAATTATTCAACTTACGATTCCAATTGGCAACTGGTCAATTAGAAAACACAGCTCGTATTAAAGCTGTTCGTAAAGATATCGCACGTGTTAAAACTGCGTTACGTAATCAAGAAGCGTAAGAAAATTCAGTAAAGGAGGAAACCTGTCCATGGAAGAACGTAATAACCGTAAAGTGTTACAAGGCCGTGTTGTTTCTGACAAAATGGAAAAAACAATCACAGTCCAAGTTGATACTTTCAAATTCCATCCAACATATGGTAAACGTATCAAATATTCTAAGAAATACAAAGCACATGATGAAAACAATTCAGCAAAAATGGGTGACATCGTCCGCATCGCGGAAACTCGTCCATTGTCAAAAGACAAATACTTCCGTCTTGTTGAAATCGTTGAAGAATCAATCATTATCTAATAACAACTGGAAGGAGGTACTCTATAAATGATTCAATCAGAAACTCGTTTAAAAGTAGCAGATAACTCAGGCGCGCGTGAAGTCCTAACAATTAAAGTATTAGGCGGATCTGGCCGTAAAACTGCAAACATTGGTGATGTTATCGTGGCAACTGTTAAAAATGCAACACCAGGTGGAGTTGTCAAAAAAGGTGATGTAGTTAAAGCAGTTATCGTTCGTACTAAGAGCGGCGTTCGTCGTCCAGATGGTTCATACATCAAATTCGACGAAAATGCATGTGTAATTATTCGTGACGATAAATCTCCTCGTGGAACACGTATCTTTGGTCCAGTTGCACGTGAATTACGTGACAACAACTATATGCGTATTATTTCATTAGCTCCAGAAGTAATCTAAAATCTGAAGAAAATAAGGAGGTGCCCGTTTAAATGAAAGTAAAAGCAAATGACACAGTTATCGTTATTGCCGGTAAAGACAAAGGCAAACAAGGTCGTGTAAAACAAGCTTTGCCAAAAGCTGACAAAGTTGTTGTTGAAGGTGTTAACATCGTTAAAAAACATCAACGTCCAACTCAAATGAACCCTCAAGGCGGTATCATTGAAGTTGAAGCACCTATTCATGTATCTAACGTACAACTAGTAGACCCTAAAACAGGCGAAGCAACACGTGTAGGTTACCAAGAACAAGATGGTAAACGTGTTCGCGTAGCGAAAAAATCAGGCGAAGTAATCGCTGAAGCAGTATCAGGAGAGGAGGACGCTGAATAATGGCTAATCGTTTACAAGAAAAATATAAAAATGAAGTAGTTCCGTCAATGATTGAAAAATTTAACTATAGCTCAATCATGCAAGCACCTAAATTAGATAAAATCGTTATCAACATGGGTGTTGGTGATGCAGTATCTAACGCGAAAAACTTAGAAAACGCTGTTGAAGAATTAACATTAATCGCTGGTCAAAAACCAGTTATTACAACTGCTAAGAAATCAATCGCTGGTTTCCGTTTACGTGAAGGTATGCCAATCGGTACCAAAGTTACTTTACGTGGCGAACGTATGTATGAATTCTTCGACAAATTAGTATCAGTATCACTACCTCGTGTACGTGACTTCCGTGGTATCAGCAACCGCTCATTCGATGGTCGTGGTAACTACACATTAGGTATCCGTGAACAATTGATCTTCCCAGAAATCGACTTTGATAAAGTATCTAAAGTACGTGGTATGGACATCGTAATTGTTACAACTGCTGATTCAGACGAAGAATCATTAGAATTATTAACTCAACTAGGAATGCCATTCCAAAAATAATAAAGTCTTGAAGGAGGCGTGAGTAATTTGGCAAAAAAATCAATGATCGAAAAGAACAAGAAACCAGCTAAATATTCTACTCAAGAATATACTCGTTGTGAACGTTGTGGACGCCCACATTCAGTTTACCGTAAATTTAAATTATGCCGTATTTGCCTTCGTGAACTTGCCTATAAAGGGGAAATTCCTGGAGTCAAAAAAGCAAGCTGGTAAATTTCTGGTAATTAAGTAAAGGAGGGTGTACTCGTAATGGTCATGACTGATCCAATTGCGGACTTTTTAACTCGTATTCGTAACGCCAACATGGTGCGCCACGAATCATTCGAAAGTCCATCATCAAAAATCAAAGAAAATATTGCTGCTATCCTTAAAGAAGAAGGATATATCAAAGATTACGAAATCATCGAAGATGATAAACAAAACGTTATCCGTGTATTCATGAAATATACTAGCGATAACCAACGAGTAATCACAAACTTAAAACGTATCTCTAAACCAGGTTTACGTGTATACGCGAAAAGTGATCAAATTCCTAAAGTTTTAAACGGTTTAGGTACTGCATTAGTTTCAACATCGGAAGGTGTTATCACTGATAAAGCAGCTCGTGCTAAAAACATCGGTGGCGAAGTTTTAGCTTACGTTTGGTAATAAATAACAAAAATAAAAAAACAAAATTGAAAGGCAGGTGCAGTCTAGAATGAGTCGTATTGGTAACAAAATTATCGAGATTCCTAGTAACGTAACCGTAGAAAAAGCTGGTTCAACTATCACTGTTAAAGGCCCTAAAGGCGAATTATCACGTGAGTTCAACCCTGTAATTGATATTCAAATCGGAGAGAAAGAAATCACTTTCACTCGTCCGAATGACCACAAAGAAGTACGTTCTATCCACGGAACTACTCGTGCATTAGTAAACAACATGGTTGTTGGTGTTTCTGAAGGATTCGAAAAGAAACTTGAAATGACTGGTGTTGGTTACCGTGCACAATTAGCAGGTAACAAATTAACTGTCAATGTTGGTTTATCTCACCCTGTTGAATTCGTAGCACCAGAAGGCATCGAAATCGAAGTGCCAACTAACACTACAATCAACATCAAAGGTATCAACAAAGAAGTTGTTGGTGAATTAGCAGCGAATATCCGTTCAACTCGTTTACCAGAACCATACAAAGGTAAAGGTATTCACTATGTTGGCGAATACATTCGTCGTAAAGAAGGTAAAACTGGTAAATAATTGTAATTCTTTACAATTATTTCCTTTTACTTGTATCCAAATTATCTATAAAATAAGGGTGACGAGGTCATCCTTACAAATCTAACAAAGAGGTGACTATTTTGATCAGCAAACCAGATAAAAATAAATTACGTCAAAAACGCCACGCGCGTGTTCGTCGCAACATTTCTGGAACAGCAGAGTGCCCACGCTTGAACGTATTCCGTTCTAACAAACACATCTACGCTCAATTAATTGATGACGTAGCGGGTGTTACTGTAGCGAGTGCCTCTACAAACGAAGAAACATTATCTGCCGCAACTAAAACCGAAAGTGCAGCATTAGTTGGTAAAGCTATCGCTGAACGCGGTGTAGCAGCAGGCGTTAAAGTTGTAAAATTTGACCGTGGTGGCTACCAATATCACGGACGTGTACAAGCTTTAGCAGATGCAGCTCGTGAAAACGGCTTAGAATTTTAGGAAAAGGAGGAAGCCAAGAACATGACAAACACATTTCAAGAATTAAACATTAACGAAAACGACCTTGAAGAACGCGTTGTTGCCATTAATCGTGTTGCTAAAACCGTTAAAGGTGGACGTCGTATGAACTTCGGTGCCGTTGTTGTTGTCGGTGATAGAAATGGCCATGTTGGTCTAGGTACTGGTAAAGCTGCCGAAGTACCAGAAGCAATCCGTAAAGCGGTTGAAGATGGTAAGAAAAACTTAATTACTATACCTCGTGCAGGATCAACTGTTCCTCATGAAGTTATCGGTAAATTTAACGGTGGTAACGTATTACTTAAACCAGCTCAAGCCGGTTCAGGTATCGCTGCTGGTGGTCCAGTTCGTGCCGTAGTCGAATTAGGTGGTATCGCAGATATTACTTCTAAATCACTAGGTTCTAATTCACCAATCAACATCGTACGTGCTACTCTAGAAGCAATTAAATCATTAAAATCTCCAGAAGATGTCGCTGCATTACGCGGTAAATCTGTGGAAGAATTATTAGGTTAAGGAGGAAATTCGAATGACTGAAGTAAAAATTACTTTAAAACGCAGTTTAATTGGACGTCCTCAAGACCAAATTAAAACAGCTCAAGCACTAGGTTTAACAAAAGTTGGTAAAACAGTTGTTAAAACTCGTAACGAAGCAATCAACGGTATGATTACTAAAATTGCTCACTTAGTAGTTGTTGAAGAAGCATAATCTAGAATAGGAGGTGCCTAACAGGATGAAATTACATGAATTACAACCTTCAGAAGGATCTCGTCACACACGTCACCGTGTAGGTCGTGGTGCAAGTTCTGGTTGGGGTAAACTATCAAAACGTGGACAAAAAGGTCAAAAAGCTCGTTCAGGTGGTGGTGTACGTTTAGGTTTCGAAGGTGGACAAACACCATTGTTCCGTCGTATTCCAAAACGTGGTTTTACAAACATCAACCGTAAAGAATATGCGATCATCAATCTTGATGACTTAAACGTATTTGAAGACGGTGCTGTTGTAACCGCTGCTGACTTAATCGAAGCAGGCTTAGTTAAAAAAGAAAAATCTGGTATCAAAGTTTTAGGTAATGGTGAATTAGAACGCAAACTAACCGTTAAAGCAGCTAAATTCTCAGCATCAGCTAAAGAAGCTATTGAGACCGCTGGGGGTTCTATTGAGGTGATCTAATGTTTCAAATACTGAAAAATGGATTTCAGGATAAGGATATTAGAAGCCGCTTGGCATTCACAGCAATCATGTTGATTGTATTCCGTATCGGGGCTAGCATAACTGTCCCGGGCGTGAATGCTGCAGGAATTCAAGGGTTAGCTGAATCTGGTTTATTCAGCCTACTAAACACTCTTGGTGGGGGAGCACTTTCGAGCTACTCCATCTTTTCATTGGGTGTTTCACCGTATATAACCGCATCAATTATTATTCAACTATTGCAGATGGAGATTATACCTTCATTTACAGAGTGGTCTAAACAGGGTGAAGTTGGTCGTCGTAAGTTAAATCGATGGACTAGATTCTTTGCAGTAGCAATTGGCTTTTTCCAAGCTTTAGCTATTTCAATAGGATTTAATTCATTGTCATCACTAGGATTAATTGATAATCCAGGTTTTGTAACTTACTTATTGATTGCTTTATTCATGACTGCCGGATCTATGTTTGTTGTCTGGATTGGTGAGCAAATCACTGAATATGGAATTGGTAATGGTACTTCAATCATTATCTTCGCTGGTATTCTAGCGCAAATCCCTTCAGAGTTAACGTCTTACTATCAAAATAACATTGTAGATGCTACTAGCAGTGAATTAAATCAACAAATGATTTATGCAGGAGTATTTGTTCTTGTATTTATCCTATTAATTATGTTCGTCATTTTCATGAGTCAAGCGGAACGTCAAATTCCCGTACGTTATTCCAAACGTGCGAATTCGGCATCGCAAAAGTCTCATTTACCATTAAAAATTAACTCAGCAGGTGTTATTCCCGTTATCTTCGCGTCATCATTAATCATGGTGCCACAAACGGTACTCGGATTATTTGCCGCTGATTATAGTGATGTTTCTTGGTATCAAGTATTGTCAACAATCTTTAATTTGGAGCAACCAGCGGGTATTGCTATTTACGCAATTGTCATTATTTTGTTCACATTCTTCTATGCACATATTCAGATTAACCCTGAACGTGCTGCAGAAAACTTGCAAAAAGCTGGTGGTTATATTCCAAGTATCCGTCCAGGTTTAGCAACTAAAGAATATTTACAGAAAATGTTAAATCGTTTAAGTGCAGTTGGCTCACTATTCTTGATGGGTGTAGCAGTTCTACCTTTACTAGGGGCATACTTCTTTGATATGCCACAATCAATTGCTTTAGGTGGTACAAGCTTACTAATCGTTGTCGGTGTTGCTTTAGACACTGCAAAACAAATTGAAGGGCGTACAATTAAACGTCAATACGTTGGCTTTATTCATGATAAATAAGACTAATGCGTAACGTGCTTGGGGAGGACAATTATGAATATTATTTTAATGGGCTTGCCTGGTGCCGGTAAAGGTACTCAAGCAGCTAAAATCGTTGAAGATTACAAATATCCACATATTTCTACTGGAGATATGTTTAGATCAGCAATCGCTGAAGGAACTGAATTAGGAAAAAAAGCCAAATCATTCATGGATGAAGGTGCATTAGTTCCTGATGAAGTAACGAATGGTATTGTTGAAGAAAGACTTCAAAAAGAAGATACACAAGCTGGCTTTATGCTAGACGGTTTTCCAAGAACTGAAGCGCAAGCTAAAGAACTTGGCGGTATCATGACTCGCTTAGATCGCGACATTGATGCAGTTATCTACTTAGACGTGCCAGCTGAAACGTTGAAAGAACGTTTATCAGGACGAATCATTTGTCGTAACTGTGGCGCAACATACCACAAAGTTTTGAACAAACCAAAAGTAGACGGCGTATGCGATGTTTGCGGAAGCCATGATTTCTACCAACGTGAAGACGATAAACCTGAAGTTGTTGAGAACAGATTAAATGTTAATCAAGAACAACAACAACCAATCTTAGACTTCTATGAAGGTCAAGGTAAGCTTTATCGCATTCCTGGTGATATCGGTATTGACAATGTTTACGCTGAGATCCAAAAGATTTTAGATAAATAATTTTTGTTGCTTTAAGTCGCTAATTATGGTAAGATATTCGGGTTGACTGAACATTTCGTATTTCTATCCTATAATCAATTAGTGATTAAACGAAACAACCACCATTAGGAGGAAAAACTTTGTCAAAAGAAGATATGATCGAAATTGAAGGTACTGTTACTGAAACATTACCTAATGCTATGTTTAAGGTCCAATTGGAAAATGGTTATGAAGTTTTAGCGCATATTTCAGGAAAAATGCGTGTAAACTACATTCGTATTTTGCCAGGTGACCGTGTAAAAGTTGAGATGTCTCCATATGACTTGACGAAAGGTCGTATCACCTACCGATTCAAGTAATGTAGAGATATATAATCGAGGAGGTATAACTGTGAAAGTAAGAGCATCTGTTAAACCAATGTGCGAACATTGTAAAGTTATTCGCCGTAACGGTAAAGTTATGGTTATTTGTTCTAATCCAAAACATAAACAACGCCAAGGCTAATTAAAGATAAATAAAAAGGAGGGTTTTCGTATATGGCTCGTATAGCAGGAGTAGATATTCCACGTGAGAAACGTATCGTTATTGCCTTAACATACATCTATGGTATCGGTAAAACGACTTCTCAAAAAATCTTAGCGCAAGCTGAAATTTCAGAAGATACTCGTGTACGTGACTTAACTAACGATGAGTTAGATCGTTTACGTGCAGCAGTAGATACAATCAAAGTTGAAGGTGACTTACGTCGTGAACGTGCTTTAGACATCAAACGTCTACAAGAGATCGGTTCATACCGTGGTATCCGTCACCGTCGTGGTTTACCAGTTCGTGGTCAAAACACTAAGAACAACGCACGTACGCGTAAAGGTAAAGCTGTCGCAATTCAAGGTAAGAAAAAATAATCTAAAAGGAGGTTAATTACACTATGGCTAAACGTCCAGTTTCACGCAAACGTCGTGTGAAGAAAAATGTCGAAACAGGTGTGGCGCACATCCACTCTACATTTAATAATACTATCGTTATGATTACTGATGAGCATGGTAATGCAATTTCTTGGTCATCTGCAGGTGCTTTAGGATTTAAAGGTTCTCGTAAATCTACTCCTTATGCTGCACAAATGGCTTCAGAAACAGCTACAAAAGCTGCTATGGATCACGGTATGAAATCTGTTGAAGTTTCAGTAAAAGGTCCTGGTTCAGGTCGTGAATCAGCTATCCGTGCTTTACAAGCAGCAGGTTTAGAAGTTACTGCTATTCGCGATGTAACACCTATTCCTCATAATGGTTGCCGTCCTCCAAAACGTCGTCGTGTTTAATCGATTGATGAACTTGGATATGCGATGATACATTTTCTCACGTTTTGAAAGGGGTAATTTGTCGATATGATCGAAATTGAAAAGCCAAATATTGAGACAATTGAAATTAACGACGATAGTAAATTTGGTAAATTCGTTGTAGAACCATTAGAACGCGGCTATGGAACAACCCTAGGTAATTCATTACGTCGTATCTTGTTGTCCTCACTACCAGGTACAGCAGTTACATCAATCCAAATTGACGATGTTTTGCATGAATACTCAACAGTCCCAGGTGTACGTGAAGACGTTACTGAGATTGTGTTGAACGTAAAACAATTATCATTGAAATTGTATGACGTAGAAGAAAAACAAGTAGAAATTGACATCACAGGTCCAGCTGACGTAACAGCTGCTGATATTATTGCCGATGCTGATTTCGATGTTATGAATCCAGACTTACATATTTGTACGCTTGCAGAAGGCGCTCGTTTCCACATGATTATGAATGTTAAAAACGGTCGTGGTTTTGTGCGCTCAGAAAATAATAAAGTGGATTCAATGCCAATTGGCGAAATTCCAGTGGATTCTATCTACACACCAATTTCCAAAGTAAACTATCAAGTTGAAAATACTCGTATCGGAGAAATCAACGAATACGATAAATTGACTATGGATATTTGGACTGATGGTACAATTTCACCCGAAGAAGCATTAAGCTTAGCGGCAAAAATCATGACGGAACACTTGGAAGTATTCGTTAACTTAACAGACGAAGCTCGTCAAGTTGAAGTTATGGTCGAAAAAGAAGAAACACAAAAAGAAAAAATGCTTGAAATGACTATTGAAGAACTAGACTTATCAGTTCGTTCATACAACTGTCTAAAACGTGCAGGCATCAATACTGTTGAAGAATTGACTAACAAGTCTGAACCAGAAATGATGAAAGTACGTAACTTAGGTCGTAAGTCTCTTGAAGAGGTTAAAAACAAGCTAGCTGCTCTTGACTTATCTTTACGTCAAGAAGATTAATAAATCATAAAGGAGGATACTGACAATGGGTTACCGTAAATTAGGTCGTACTAGCTCTCAACGTAAAGCTATGTTACGTGACTTAACTACTGATTTAATTATCAATGAACGTATTACTACAACAGAAACTCGTGCGAAAGAGATCCGTCGTACAGCTGAAAAAATGATTACTTTAGGTAAACGTGGAGATTTAGCTGCTCGTCGTCAAGCGAACCAATTCGTTCGTAACGAAATCGCCGATGTTCGCGCTGAAGGTGAAGACATCGTTATCGAGTCTGCTTTACAAAAATTATTCAACGATCTTGGTCCTCGTTACGCTGAACGTCAAGGTGGATACACTCGTATCTTAAAAACTGAACCTCGTCGTGGCGATGCTGCACCAATGGTTATTCTTGAATTAGTTTAATAAAAACTTTTAGTGATGTATAAAACGGAGTGTCATGATGGTGGTTGTACCTAGTATAACCGAGTCTAGCTCTATCTACTCCTAGCGTGATGAAGTTCGCTAGGAGTGGAATATATCCATAAGTCTTATGAATAAATCAAGGCCAATTCATTTAGGTGAAAAATTGGTTCGGCATATGTGTTGTTTAACCAACAGGTGTTTGGTAGCATATATGCTTTTTTATTTTCTAAAGTGGTTGGGGCTAGGGCTCAACCACTTTTTTGCTCTTTAGTGCGTCGTTTGTCGGCAGGGCTTTGGGAAATCTCAAAATTTGATGTTCTCATTTTCCTATACTATCGATATAATATATGTATTATAATTGCGTAAATTGTCTCGAGCATTGACAATTGCGTGCTTGGCAATTTAGAGAGGCGAAGGTAATGAAGAAAAACTACTTTACACAGTTTGATACAATTCGATTCTTAGCGATGTTGGGTATTATTTTATATCACTATCTAACTCACCTTGTTTCAGGTGGTTTCTTAGGGGTGGACATCTTTTTAGTCCTTTCAGGTTACCTAGTGACGAGTCAAATGGAGAGTAAATATGAAGCAGATATCCAGGAATCTTATTTTAAGAAAACCTGGGGTCGCATACGTAAAATTTGGTGGCCCATGGTCATTATTACAATGGTGGGGCTGACTTATTTACTACTATTTAGGCAACAGTTATTGGTCAATATCGGCATTAATCTAACCACATCCTTGTTATTTGTCAATAATTGGCAGCAGATTCTATCTGGATCGTCCTATTTCGCCAATATGTTACACCCGTCTTTGACCACTCATTATTGGTATATAGCCGTTTACATGCAGTTTATGGTCATTTGGCCACTATTCTTCAAGGTTAGTCGACGTTTCACCAAGACCAGATGGCAATCCGGTTTGGTCATGCTCGCTGCCGCACTTTTGTCAGGCATCTTGATGGCGATCGTCTTCACACCCGGTGAAGATCCTTCAAGAGTTTACTATGGTACGGATACTAGATTCTTCTCTATTGCTCTTGGTGGGGCTGCTGCTCAATTGTTGGATATGGACCAACTGGCTACTTGGTTGAAGGACCGAGTTGGGCGCTTTCACCACTTTATTGTTGATGTGGTGTTGTTAGGCCTATTGGCTATACTCACTTATGGGATGCTCCACATGCTTGATGCAGCGACGTTCACTTACTATGGTGGAATGTTTGGCTTTGATTTATTAGCTGCTGTAATGATTGCCTTGTTGACTTATAAAGGCTCTTGGGTTGGTTTTCTATTGAAATTTAAACCCTTGCGGTGGTTAGGTGAACGTACATTCCATATGTATTTATGGTATTACCCAATCAATGTGCTATTTCATATGGTACCAACCAGCCAGAATTGGTTTACCAATAGTATTTGGCCACAAGTCATTTTGATTATTATCCTGTCGTGTTTATCTTATGCCTTACTAGAGGAAAAAAGATGGCCGGTGCCGGTTTTCAATGAAGTGCGTAACAACCAACCCCTCCGTCTTTTTACTAAGGTTCGCAACTTGTTTAAAGAGCCGGCACCCTGGTTGACCCGCATTTTATTCATTGCATTTGCCCTCGTTTTCCTAGGAGGCGTGAGTGCGGTGGCGGTGTCTAAACCGGCTGACAATGTGACGGTAGAGGAGCAGCAAGCTGCTCAACAAGCCAAGAAGATTGAAGAACTGAATAAACAAAGGGCTGAGCAAGAAAAACAAGCTGACGCTAGTCTTTCAACTTATAAAAAGAACTTAAGTGAGGCATCATTAGGATTTTACCAAGGTATTCCTGATGAGCAAGCTCGGTTTGCGTATCAGCTATCTGTGACTTTCATCGGTGATTCCTTAATGGTGGGCGAATCAGAAGGTTTGTATACTTTGTATCCTAATGCAATTGTGGACGCTGCGGTTGGCCGCCAGTTATATACCTTAATTGGCTATCCAGCTAGCTTGGACGCGCAGGGTATGCTAAAAGATGTCGTTTTGGTTGACCTAGGTGCGAATGGTGGCTTTACATCAGCACAACTAAGTGACTTCTTAGATGAGATTGGTCGAGAGAAAACGATTTTTCTAGTGAATACGCATGTTGACCGCCCTTGGGCAGATGATGTAAATAAAGCTTTGGCTCAGGCAGCTAGTGACGAAAGTGATTCAGTCTACTTACTGGACTGGCATGATTACTATACCAACCATGCTGAAGCGTCTACTTGGCTAAGTCAGGATGGGGTACACTTTAATTCGGATGGTGGGCAAGTTTGGTTACAATTTCTGACAAATGGCATGTATCAAGTCTTGAAAAAAGAATATTGAATTCAAAGGCAATTGCATGATTTAAATGCGATTGCCTTTTTTGCTAGGAGTATTAGGGGTATAATGACCCATATTAGAGCATAACCAAGAAGATGGAGGAAATGCGCATATGGCTGAGGATAAATTGTTATATTCAACACGAGTGCATAATGATCAAGGACTTAAAGGAATGGCTTGGGTTGAAGGGGAAAATGAGTTGCGGGTTCAAACATCAAGTCCATTGAAAGCAGATGAGCCGGGGACTAACCCAGAACAACTCATTGCCTTATCATGGGCAACTTGCTTGAATGCGACGATTGAAATTGCTTTAGACCGACACGGAATCAAGGATGTAACCAGCGAGGTAGCTATCCAAGTGGACTATAAGTTAAACAAGGAAACGAAGGTTACCTACTTTGATTTTAAAGTAGACGTTTTCCTCGATTTACCACGCGACCAGGCAGAAACCATTGTTTATGAGGCAGAAGGACGGTGTCCGGTATCTCAAATCATCGGTGATTATACATACACGGAAATGGTAATTCACGCTAATGATTATGGTGACGGTTCAAAGGGGTGAGGTGTCTTGACATCTAATGATTGCTTTTACTGGTGGATTTTAGTAGACTAAACTAAGTGAAAAATAAATAAAATGTCTTCAGGGCAGGGTGCGAGTCCCGATCGGCGGTAAAGTCCGCGAATTACCAGGTGTATTAGGTGATTGAACTAGTGGAATTCTAGTACCGACTGTTACAGTCAGGATGGAAGAAGCGTATAGCAGGATGAACGAGACAGCGATACAAGTGGCTAGCTGGGCTTGGTCTTCTTTAACAAACTCTTCCAAGTAACGTTGGAGGAGTTTTTTCTTAAATATATAAAGTGAGCGAGGGAACAAGATGGCGAAACCGATTATTCAGGTTCAGGATTTGTCTTTTCAATATAGTCAATCAGATGAGAAATTAGCTATAGATGGCCTATCAACGACTATCTACGAAGGTGAGTGGCTAGCGATTATTGGTCATAATGGATCAGGGAAATCAACATTTTCAAAACTATTGGTAGGCTTATTAGAAGCTAAATCTGGAACAATTGTAGTGGATGGAAAAGTCCTATCTATGGAAACCTTATGGGATATTCGTAGCCAAGTTGGACTAGTCTTTCAAAATCCAGACAACCAATTTGTGGGCGCTACTGTAGAAGATGATGTGGCTTTTGCCTTGGAAAATATGGGCATGCCGGTTGATGAGATGCATGAGAGGGTGGAGTCTGCCCTAAAACGGGTTAAAATGTGGGACTACCGCGACAAGGAACCAGCAGCCTTATCTGGTGGTCAAAAGCAACGGGTTGCGATTGCGGGCGTGATTGCTATGGCACCAAAAATCATTATTTTAGATGAATCGACTTCAATGTTAGATCCTGAAGGTCGGGACGAATTGATGGCAATTGTGGCGGATATCAAACAAGATAAGGCCCTAACTGTGATTTCGATTACCCATGATTTAAATGAGGCGGCGGAAGCTGACCGTATGCTTGTTTTTAAAGAGGGGCAAATTATTAAAGAGGGTACGCCAGCTGATATCTTTATTTACGGGAATGAGTTAACTGAGATTGGTTTGGATGTGCCTTTTTCCGAGCAACTAAAAAGTGCCCTAGCAAAACGTGGGGTTGCTGTGCCGGATGCGTATTTTGATGAAGAAGGGTTGGGTGAATGGTTATGCAAATCGTATTTGAACAAGTAGGCTTTACCTATGGCGCGGGCACACCATTCGCTAGTGAAGCTCTCCATGATATCAATGTGACAATTCCAGATGGTTCATATACGGCGATTATCGGCCATACTGGGTCAGGGAAGTCGACCATTACCCAACACCTTAACGCCTTGGTACAACCCACTGTGGGCCAAGTACGGATTGGTGAGGCGGTAGTGTCAGCTGACTCTAAACCAAAAGACTTGAAGAAGATCCGCCAACGAGTGGGGATGGTCTTCCAATTTCCTGAAGGGCAACTATTTGAAGAAACTGTGCTTAAAGATGTGATGTTTGGGCCCATGAATTTTGGCGACGATGAAGCAACGGCCCGCGAGAAAGCTGAAGCGGCTTTAGCTGCAGTTGGGATTGCCTCGACTTTATTTGAGCGGTCACCCTTTGAGTTATCTGGTGGGCAAATGCGCCGTGTAGCTATTGCTGGGGTGATTGCCATGAAACCAGAAGTACTGGTTTTAGATGAACCAACTGCTGGATTGGATCCAAAAGGTCGGATGGAAATGATGTCTATGTTCGACCGCTTGTACCGAGATCAAGGGTTGACGATTGTTTTAGTGACCCATCAAATGGAAGATGTGGCGGCTTATGCCAACCACGTGATTGTGTTGGATGCAGGTACATGTGTGAAAGAAGGAACACCAGCTGAAGTATTTGCAGATCCTGCTTGGTTAGCCAGCCACCAATTGGCTTTACCGGACGCAGCTGACTTTGCTTTCGACTTACAAAATAAATTACAACGTTCACTTTGGGACAATGAGATAGAAGTCCCCTTAACTGTCGATGCTTTAGCTGACTTAATTGTTGATAAATTGGCTTTAGCAACCGGACAAAATGACGATGACAAGTTAAGCGGATTTATTACAGGGGAAGGGGGCCAATTATAGATGAAAGATAAATTGATTATTGGCCGGTACATTCCCGGTAATTCCTTGATGCACAAACTGGACCCAAGGGTGAAATTGGTGGGCTTGATTGTCATGATGTTGCTGGTGTTTGCGGCAACTGATGTCACGACCAATATCGTCATGATTGCAGTGGTTACGAGTTTGGTCTTTTTAACTGGGATTTCTTTAGGGATATTTTTACGTGGTTTAAAACCCATGATTGCTATTATCATTTTTACGGTAGCCCTACAAATCCTCTTTACTCATACCGGGGACGTCCTGTGGTCATTTGGTCCACTAGCCTTAACAACTGGTGGTTTATCCAATGCGGCCTATATTTTTGTCCGCTTCCTATTGATTATTTTCCTATCGACGATTTTGACTTTGACTACTCAACCCTTGGCTATTACCGATGCTATGGAAGCCTTGCTGAAGCCTGTTCGTAACATTTTGCCAGTCCATGAGATTGCCTTAATGTTATCGATTGCCTTGCGATTTGTCCCGACCCTACTAGAAGAGGCAGATAAGATCATGAATGCACAGCGGGCACGTGGTGTAGACTTTTCAGAAGGGAATATCCTTGAGCGGGTAAAAGCCTTTATTCCAGTCCTAATTCCCTTGTTTATTTCTGCCTTTAACCGAGCTTACGACCTAGCCACTGCCATGGAAGCGCGTGGTTACAAGGGTGGTGAAGGCCGGACCAAGTACCGTCAATTGCATTGGGGCAAACTAGATACCCTTGCCAGTATCTGTCTTGCGGTTTTGACCGTTGTCATGATTATCTTATAGCCACTAGTAGAAGGAGGGCGCATTTTGCCTAGATTTAAAGTAACCTTGCAATACGACGGAACACCCTTTGTCGGCTTCCAAGTGCAACCAAATGGCCACACTGTACAAGAAGCCCTTGAAAAAGCCTTAAAGCTCATGTCAAAAGGACAGACGATTCCTGTTGTTGGGTCAGGCCGGACCGATTCAGGTGTTCATGCCCTTGGCCAAGTCATTCATTTTGACTATCCAGCGGAAATTGGTGAGGAAGCGGTCTTAAGGGCAATGAATTCAATCCTTGATGATGCTATTCGAATCACTAAGGTTGAACGGGTGGAAGATGATTTCCACGCCCGTTTTCATACTAACGGTAAGAAGTATATTTACAAGGTAGATACGTCCAAGTTTCCGTCACCATTTACTAGACAGTATATGTACCACCATCCCTACCGAACGGATATTAAGCGTATGCAGAAGGCCTTAAAGGACATTATCGGCGTTCATGATTTTAAGTCCTTCTGTTCGACTAAAACGGATAAAACCAACTTTGTCCGAGAAATTTACCGGGCCGAAGTGACGGCTGACCCGGATGCAGAAACCTTGACCTTTATCTTTGAAGGGTCAGGATTCTTGTACAATATGGTCCGGATTTTGGTGGGCACAACGCTTCAAATTGGGGACGGGTTAAGACCAGTTGACGAGATGAAACGGTTGATCGCAGCCGAAGACCGGAATGAAGCAGGACCCACAGCAGCCGCACATGGCTTATATTTAGCGGAGGTTTATTACCTAGGGCTAGAAGACCGCCGACAGGTTTCCAAGGCTTATAGCGACTATAAAGCTGGTTTAGGGACTCCTGTGGATGCAAGTGTGGACTTAGATGCAAATTCAGATGAAGACTTTTAGAGACGGTCGACAAATTTGATGATGATATTAATAAGAATAAGTTCTTGAATCTTTGGTCACAAATTTTATATAGCTTAAAAGGCAAAAACTCGATACAATATACATATCAAATGGTATCGAGTTTTTTATTTTGCCTTGATGTCAGAAGGAGTCCAACATGAAGAGTGTAAAAATTGCTTCCTTGAAGTTCGGGGAGGATAGACCAAAAATTATTATTCCCTTAGCCGAGGATAATGCTGTAGATATTATCAACTGTGCCAATTTCTACCGACGTCAACCAGGCGATATGGTGGAATGGCGGATTGATTACTTTGACGATTTCGACGAGCTGGAAGAGTTGGCTGAATTGAGTAAACGGGTGAAAACCTCTATTCAAAAGCCCTTACTTGCCACCTTTAGAACCTTGAGCGAAGGCGGGGAGTCAGCTATTGGCAAGAGCCAGTATGTTGAAATGTATCGGTATTTAATCCAAGCCAGGGCTGTCGACGCTATTGATATCGAGTTTGAGCGAGGCCAGGACATCTTAGACAACCTGATTCCTTTCGCTCACAAACACCAAGTCAAAGTAATCGTTTCCTACCATGATTTTGTGAAAACCCCTTTGGAAAATGATATAGTCAAGCGCCTACAAAAGATGGGTCAGTCAGAGGCGGATATTGTGAAAATGGCCGTCATGCCCCACGATGAAGCGGATGTATTGGCTTTGATGAATGCGACCCACCAAGCGTCCACATTAATCGACCAACCCTTGATTACCATGTCGATGGGCCGTTTAGGCAAGATTACCCGAATTGCCGGGGAAATCTTCAAATCAACGGCTAGCTTTGCCACTATAGAAGGTATGTCGTCTGCTCCTGGGCAAATGGACGTTGAAGATGTGGAAGAATGCATGAACTTGTTGAATTTACGTGTAGATGACCTGGATGATGACGATTTCTAGGATATAATTTGTTTCTAGGGTTGAAAAACGGCCATTAAGTAATGAAAATACGTATATGACAAGAGAGGATTGCGGGGTAAAACCGCAGTCCTTTTTGCTTTCAAAAAAATTTTTCATTAAAGCTTTGATTTTTGATATAATCATGTAAAACTTTACTACTAGTTTTCTTAACTATATAATTAAAAAGTGAATTATCAAAAAATTGAGAAATTAGTAAATATTAGGAGACTTATATGACTTTAGAAATTAAGGCAAAAATGCGTGGAAATGTCCTTGTTGGTGTGAATCCGATGGGGTTGAAGCAAGAAGTAAACAATCAAATTCAATATGTTAAAGACCAAGGGACCTTTGAAGGGCCGAAGAAAGTTTTGGTATTAGGGGGCTCATCTTCTTATGGATTGGCTAGTCGGATTAACCTAGCTTTTGGTGCGGGGGCAGATACGATTTCAGTTTCCCACGGTGGGGGACCACGATCTGAGAAAAACCTTGGTAAGCCAGGCTGGTATAACAATATCTTTTTCCGGCAAGCAGCGGAAGCTGAAGGGTTAATCGCGAAAAATATTATGGCAGATGCCTTCTCTAACGAAGCGAAGGATCAAGTGATTGAATTCATCAAGAATGAATTCGGCGGAAAAGTGGACTTTGTGGTCTATTCATTGGCTTCAGGACGCCGTACAGACCCAAATACAGGGGAAACTTACAATTCAGTGATCAAATCAATCGGCCAAGAAGTTGTGGGACCAAACGTCAACCTACAAAAGGAAACCTTCTATGAACAAGTGCTTGAACCTGCAACTGAGCAAGAAATCGCAAATACTGTGAAAGTAATGGGCGGTGAGGACTGGCGGATGTGGATGAATGCCTTACAGGAAGCAGATGTGCTTGCTGAAGGTGTTGAGACAGTGGTTTATTCTTATTTAGGGGCTGATTTAAACGAGTCATACTACAATAAGGGAACCTTGGGACGGGCTAAAGCGGACTGTGACAAGGCTGCCGCTTTAATCAATGAAGACTTAAAAGATATCAACGGAAAAGCGACTGTCGTTGTAGCAACAGCAGTGACGACGAAAGCATCATCAGTTATTCCATTCTTCCCAGTTTATTGTCTAGGGTTGTATAAGATAATGGAAACACGCGGCCAACATGAAACGCCAATTATGCATATTGACCGAATTTTCCGTGACATGTTATTTGGTGATAAGCCAGAGTATGATGAAGAGGGCCGTTTGCGTCCGGACTCATGGGAATTAGATCCAGAAGTACAAGCTGAAGCCAAGGTTTTAATTGAACAAATCAACCAGGACAATTTTAATACTGACTTTACTGCATGGGATACCTTCATGAAAGAATTCTTGAATTTAAATGGCTTTGAAGTGGATGGTTATGAAGAGAAACCAGTGACTTATGAAGAGTTAGTGAATTTAAAACCCTAAATAGCGATCACCATCAAGCACGATAAGCGAAGGCGCCTTCGACTTATCGTGTTTTTGCTATAAAAAAGCTCAGAGGACTAAAATCCCCTGAGCATGATGTATATTAAAATAGTTTATCTCTTGTTAACGGATGCGTCGTAAATGGTATCAATAGCACTGGCTAGTAAGTCATTGAATTCGTCATCTGCTTGGCTTGCTCGTAAATCAGACGCGAGGGCACGTGAGAACGACGCAATCATGTCGTGGTTTTCCGCCAATAGTTCATTGGCTTCTTCACGGGTATAACCACCTGATAAGGCCACTACACGAACAACGTTAGGGTGACTGGCTAATTCACGATAAGTATCTGGTACAGTAGGGATTGTCAGCTTCAACATGACTAAGTCATTTTCCCCTAATTGATCTAAGTGTAATCTGATTTCTTCAGCTAATAATTCTTCGATGGCTGCTTTGTCTTCAGCCTTGATATTCACTTCAGGTTCAATAATCGGTACTAAACCTGCATCAATAACTTGTTTAGCGACTTCAAACTGTTGGTCGACAACTTCTTTGATGCCTACAGGGTTAAATGCGAGAATATTAGACCGTTCCTTAGTACCGAAAATACCGCGGTCATTTGCACGTGCTAATAGGTCGTCAAGTTCTGGCATATCTTTCATTAATTGTACGCCATTGGCTTCTTCGGCAAGTCCTTTATCAATTTTAAGGAAGGGTACGATCCCTTTGTCTGCTAAGTATTCTGCGGTGTATTTACCGTCTACTTGGCGGTCCATGGTATTTTCAAATAGGATAGCAGCTAGAATTTTATCGCTAGTAAAAGCTGGACTGGTCATGATTCGCGTCCGCATTTCATGAACTTTCGCAAACATTTCGTCTTCATTGCTGTAGGTATCTTCGGCTACACCATAGGCTAATAGGGCTTTTGGTGTTGAACCGCCTGATTGGTCTAGGGCAGCGATAAATCCAGGGGCATTTGACATGCGTTCTAATTGTGCTTGATTAATTGACATATTGAAAATTCCTCCTTAAAAATTAGCGGTGGTATCATTTCGTCACTTATTATTATGAACCTAATATTTTAAAAATCCAAAGAAAAACACTTATGAAGAAGGATAGCCAACCTATTTCTGGTAAGTTTTGGGGTTTTAGTGGTAAACTTGTTTAAGAAAATTACCATTAAGCTAGGAAAGAAGGATATGCCGGATGACAACAGAGAATACATTCCCAACCCGCGACCAAGTAGATGTAGCAGCCACTTGGGACCTCAGCCAAATTTTTGAAGATGAAGCAACTTTTGAATCGAAATTAGCTGAATTTAAAGATCTAGGACAAGCTTTCAAGGAAAATTATGAAGGTAAATTAAGTGACGCGAGCGATATTGCTAATGCAGTTTTAGCGGCTTCTGACGTGCAAGTTTTAGGGTCACAATTGATGCACTATACCTTTTTAGCGGTTGAAGCCGACCGTACAAATTCACAAGCAGCATTGAAATTACATAAGGTATCGGCAGCGAGCAAAAATGTTCAAGAAGCGATGCTATTTTTCCAAAATGCATTACTAGAAAAATCAGCAACTGAACTGGAAAAAGTAAAGGCCATTGCTCCAGAAACAGCAGATTATATTGCTGAAGTTGAACGTCAACAAGCGATATATCTGGGTGCTAAAGTGGAAGATGTACTATTCCAATTCGAACAAGCACATGATCAAAATTATGAAGTGTATAACAACGCTAAATTAGCCGATTTAACTTTTCCTGATTTTGAAGTAGATGGTACTACTTACCCTTTAAGTTTTGTTTTATATGAAGATAAATATATGTTTGAAGAGGATACAGCCGTTCGTCGGGCCGCCTTTGATGCTTTCTCAAAAGAATTGGCAAAATACCAAAATACCTTTGCAACAACTTATTATGGCCACGTCTTGCAGGAAAAAGCTCAGGCTAACATCCGTGGCTATGAATCAGTGATTGACTACCTACTCTTCAGCCAAGACGTGGACCGAGAACTATATGACCGTCAAATTGATGTCATCATGGAGAAATTGGCACCCGTTATGCGTAAATATATCAACCACGTTAAAGAAGTACGCGGCTTAGATAAAATGACTTATGCAGACTTAAAGATTGGTTTGGATCCGACTTTTTCAAAATCTGTTTCATTTGAAGAATCAGAAGCCTACGTTAAAGAAGCCACAGCTATCATGGGCGAGGACTACTTTAACGAAATCGCACCAGCCTTCACTGACCGCTGGGTAGATTACGCCCAAAATGTTGGTAAATCAACTGGTGGATTTGCAACCATCGCTGCCGGTGTTCATCCATATATCTTAATGAGCTGGACAGAACAATTGTCTGATGTCTATACCTTGATTCATGAATTGGGTCATGCAGGGCAAATGAGCCGAGCTGAAGCCAATAACTTGTTTATTTCAAGTGAACCCAGCTTGTATGTGATTGAAGCGCCGTCAACTTTTAATGAGTTACTATTAACTGGCTATTTACAAGCCAATGGTGAAGACGACCGTACCCAACGCTTTGCCTTAGCCAATATGCTAACCAACACATATTTCCATAACTTCATTACACACTTGTTAGAAGCAGCCTACCAACGTGAAGTTTACCGACTAATTGACAAGGGTGAAGCCTTCACAGCCGAAACCCTTTCTGACTTGAAAAAAGGGGTATTAGAAGCTTTCTGGGGTGATGCTGTAGAGATTAATCCTGGTGCTGAATTAACTTGGATGCGTCAACCACATTACTACATGGGCTTATATTCTTATACTTATTCAGCAGGCTTAACGATTGCTACACAAGCCTACTTGAATATCCGTTCAGGTGAAGATGATCAAGCCATTGAAAAATGGATCAACTTCTTGAAATTGGGGCGGATTAACCCAGTTGAAGCTGCAAAAGTAGCAGGAGTGGATATTGCAAGTGGTGAACCATTAGAAAATACCATAGCCTTCTTAAACGACACAGTTGACGCTATTATTGACTATTCAGCGAAACTGGCTTAATGAAGACTAGGGATTGCCACAAATAGATGGAGAGAAAGTTTGGTGAATAGATGATTTGGGTATTTTTCGTAGCAGCTCTTTTGCTACTGATGACCAGTAACTATATGTACAGAAAAGAGCAGAAGCGTATCTACATCGTCTTCGGTGTCCTCGCGGTTGTGCTATTAATCTTCTTTATGGCTTTCTTTGTACTATACAATATGCAAGGGGCTTAAATATTGAATTGCTATCTAAGTAGAATCCTATTTTTTGGATTCTACTTTTTTATTTATTACAAAAATCCGTAGGCTTCCGCTTTCTCTATCATTGCCTTAAAATCCTTGGTACCGATCTCATCCAAGGTGTGAGAACTTGGCTGACCATTCAGACTTTAACGGGGTTCCTCCGAACATTCTGATATGCGTCAGCATGAGAATATTTAAGCCCTTAATAGGCGAGGGATGCAACAAAGTAAAGCTCAAAGGCTTAACTTTAACTTCTCCGATTGATTGAAGTGATTGCTGATACAAGAATAAAGACATTAAAAAAGAGGCTGGCGTGGGGAGCCAACCTCTTTCGAAGGATGATAGTTTTTTGATTAGGGATTATTCACCAAAGTATTTGAATGCGATTGCTTGTCCTTGTTTGATTTTGTCCCATTGGTTTTCGTGGGTTAATTCGTTACCACCGTCACATGAGGCAAAGCCACATTGGTGGGATAGGTATAATCGATCTTTTGATACATATTTGCTAGCTTCTTCTAAGCCGTTTAGGGCGCGTTCTTCATCGTCTAAGTCAGCTGTTTTTGATGATAGTAAACCTAATACAACTTCTACTTGGTCGTTGTCTTTAAAAGCTTCTAATGCGTCGATTGAACCAGCACGCTCGTCGTCCCACTCTAAGTAGAAACGGTCGTAACGTTGGTTTTTCAAGAAATAATGAGCAATTTTCTCATACGAACCGTCAGCTATGTGTCTAGAAGCGTAGTTACCACGACAGTTGTGGGTGTATACTTTTAAACCTAATTCATGACCATAATCAATAATTGCATTGTTAATAGCTACATAAGCTTCTGCACTGGCTTTAGCGGCCTCAGCGTCCCAAGTACCATCTTCATTTCTAAATGGTGAATTTGATGCATCCTCTGCATGGATAGTCCATAAACAGTCATCTAATTGGAGGACTTTACCGCCTTCTTGTACATATTCATCTAAGAATTCTTTGTAGGCCTTGATTAAACCTTCTCGTAATTCAGCTTGTGATTTGTATACCTCGTTGTATGTTTGTAGGTTTAAACCTAAATCAACATACATATGACCTGGTGAAGGGATACAAACTTTCACATCAGCATCTGAATCATTTAAGGCCACTAAACGTTTGTAGTGGTCGATGAAGGGATGATTTTTTCCTGATAATGGTTTGAAGATTTCAATACCGATATCTTTACGCGTTTCGAATGCATGCTCATGGTCATGGTCAACGAAGATATAACCTTGATCAGCAATGAAACGACGTACGCCGTCAAAGCCCCAAACGAAGTCTAGATGCCATAATGATTTAGAGTATTCGCCATCTGTAATTTCTGGGAAGTCTAATTCGATTTCTTTTTTTACGATATCAGCAACTGCTTCGTCTTCTACTTTTTCGTAGTTGTCGAAATCTTGGTAGAATGGATATTGGATATCGTCGCGTTCCTCGATTTGTCGTTTGTAGGCTAATAAGTCTTCTGGACGTAAGAATGAACCAACTGTAAGGAATCGTTTTGAAGTTTGTGTTTGTGTCATAATAATGTTCTCCTTTTTCGATAAATATTTTTGAACTTGTTATGAGTATATGGGTCTGGCATAATAATTACAAATAACTATTATATGT